>BNVD01000155.1 GCA_025997835.1 Spirochaetia bacterium | reverse complement strand
AAATTCACCAGCAATACTATTTTTAAGAACAGTATACGCCGCTTCAAACGATGGCTGACGAGTATCTTTGAAAGTAAGAAACACCACCGGATACTGCCCCATATACGCGGTGTAGCGCTCCCCGGCATTCATGATTTTTAATCCAGTGAACAGAGACACCGCGTATATGGGGCAGTATCCGGTGGTGTTTCTTACTTTCAAAGATACTCGTCAGCCATCGTTTGAAGCGGCGTATACTGTTCTTAAAAATAGTATTGCTGGTGAATTTGGGCGGCATATGTATATACTGCAGGATGAACGGTTGGCAGGTAAAAAAGAACAATACGAACGGATTATGCTGGGTACCGGCAGCCAAAATGAGTATAGTTATGCGCTCAAGTTCCTGTCTGAATGCTTGTCGATACATCACGGGGAAAAAGCAATCATCCTTATTGATGAGTATGATGTGCCGCTCGAAGCCTCGTGGGCGAATCAGTATTACAATGATATGGTGGATTTTATACGAACGCTTTTGGGTATGGCGCTTAAAGACAATCCTTTTTTGGAATTTGCGGCTATTACCGGATGTTTACGTATATCGAAGGAGAGCATTTTCACCGGCTTGAATAATCTTGGAGTGAATTCTATTCGTGGCTCAGACTACACTGAATATTTCGGGTTTACACCAGAAGAAGTAACAGAAATACTAGGGTTTTATCGTCTTGAATCTCATTCTGGTGTGATAAAAGATTGGTATGATGGATATCTGTTTGGAAACTGTGAAGTATACAATCCCTGGAGCTTAATCAATATTGTGAAGGATTTGTGCAGTGATAAGAATAGACTGCCGGAACCTTACTGGGCAAACACCAGCTCCAACAGCATAGTCCGCACGCTTATTGATAAGTCGGATGATGCAGCGAGAGCTGACCTTGACACACTGATTGCCGGCGGAACGATAAAAAAAATAATACATGAAGATATTACTTACGATGAAATAGAAAAAAACATCGACAACATATGGAATTTTCTGTTCTTTACCGGATATTTAAAAAAAATAAGCGAACAAGCGGATAGTCAGGACAATCTCGTTTTAGGTTTAACGATTCCAAACAAGGAACTGTTTTGTATATATCGAAATAAAATACAGGAATGGTTCAAAGAAACAATTGAGCAACAAGACCTCTCATCGTTATACACGGCGATACTCGAAGGTAATGCGCAAACCTTTGAGGACGAACTTTCTGCATTGTTACTTAACTCTATCAGTTTTTACGACAGCCAGGAGAATTTTTATCATGGCTTTATGACAGGCGTCCTTGCAAAAGCGAAAGGATATTTGGTAAAGTCTAACCGGGAATCCGGCAATGGCCGCGGAGATATCTTTATGAAAAACGTAAGTGCTAAAGGAAAAGCGGTTGTTTTTGAGCTAAAAGCTGCTCGAAATATGCAGGAATTATCCGCAAAATGCGATGAAGCATTGCGGCAAATCGAAGAAAAAAAGTACATACGTGAACTTGAACAAGAGGGGTATCAACATATTCTTAAATACGGTATTGCCTTCTGCAGAAAAGACTGTATGGTTAAGATAGCGGATTCAATAATCAGGGAATAATGTGAAAAATAACAAAGAAAAACCGGTATTTTCCCCTGTTTTATTTTGGGATATAAACGTAAGAAAAATTAACTATGACAAGGAAATTGAATTTGTTTTGGAAAGGGTATTTGATAAAGGCATAGAGAATGACGAAAGAGAGGCCGTGCGATATTATGGAATCAATAAAATTAAAAAAACGGCCTTGAAAATCAGAAGATATTGATATGTTTTCCAATGAAAGCATGGAAAAAGATAGAATTGATGAAGTAAATAAGTACAATTATTGTGTCCCTTACAAGAGATTAAATAATAAAATTGTTCGATAACTTCAGTTATTGAACAACCACCGCCGAAAAATGGCTGCATATAGGAAGCGTACGTTCGATGTTAAGAAAAAAAAAATTCATGTTGATTATGGCTGTCTGTTGTTTGTCATCAATGATAATTCCCGCCCAGGAAGCCCTTGTCTCCGACACCGAACAGTACTATAACTTCCTCGCCCTTCAGGGCATAACAAAACGTCCCTACCTGAACTACCGCACCCTGTCAGATTCCGTGTGGCTGCTTGCGGAAGACACTGAGGGCAACACTGCTCCGCATCCGTGGCAGGGCAATAATCTTGGTACATTTCGCCCGTTGTTTGGCGCAATGAAAATGCGCATCTACGGCCCGGAGCTGTTCACCTCCTTTAATACCGCCGCCCCGTATGGGCAGAATGACGGTGCCTTGTGGCAGGGTAAAGGTTTTAACACAAGCCTTACCGGGGGCATACGGTTTGAGGGCTACGGCATGGAACTTACCTTTAAGCCGCAGTTGGCGTTTAGTCAGAATTTGGCGTTTGATTTAATACCACGGGAAATATCCGGGGCAAATTATGCCGGCAAAGCCGAAGAATACGGTTATTTTTGGGACAGAGTTGACGCGCCGCAACGGTTCGGCGATAAACCATTCCTCACGTATGACTGGGGAGACAGCGAAATCCGTTATACCTGGAAAACGCTCACCATCGGATTCGGGACTCAGGCAATATGGCTGGGACCTTCATATCTCAATTCTATATTACACTCGAATAATGCCCCAAGCTATCCAAAGCTTGATATAGGCCTGCGGAGACAACGCCTTACTATTCCCCGGGTTAATTGGTATCTCGGCGATGTGGAATTCAGAATATGGACCGGTCGTCTGTCTGAATCGGATTACTTTGACAACGATGATTCCAACGATAACAAAATGTTTCATGGATTGTCTTTTGCGTATGCGCCGTCATTTCTTTCGGGATTAACACTTTTTGTAAACCGGGTCTGCATTGTTCCCTGGGAATGGGAGAATATGAAATACATCATCCCCAAAAATGATAATACTATTGAAGATCAGAAAATGTCTTTCGGTGCTGTCTATCTTTTACCCGGAGCAGGCATTGAAGTATACGGAGAACTGGGTATTGATGATTTTGTACCCGATGGTTTTCCGGAAGGCTATCTCCGGTATCCGCTTCATACCATGCTCTATACCGTTGGACTAAAAAAGACTCTGCCCATTGCACAAAAGCATAATATATATGGTGAACTGATTTTTGAATGGAATTCCATGGAAATGTCCCAGGATTATCAGTTTCAGTGGAGATATTCACCCTATTTTCACAATACCGGCGGCGGACAGGGGTACACAAACCGGGGACAATGGATCGGAGCGGGAAGCGGTACCGGTGGGAACAGTCAGTACCTTGAATTCAAGGTCTATTACCCCAAGGGTACGTCTTCGCTTTTTGTACAGCGGAATAACCCGGACAATAACTTTTTATACGGTAAAGCTGTATATGCTTCCGCAGATAGGACCGATAACGGATATAGTGAGATGGAAAAACGCTATTTCAAGAGCTGGAAAGCAAATGTGATAATAGGCGCTTCTACAAACTATCTTCTCTTTGACCAATTAAGTATTGGCGGCGGGTTTACTTATAATTTGATAATAAACCCTTATTATTACTTCTATAAAGGAGATGATTTCTCCGATTTATGGACAGACGAGTATATGCATAACTTTTCTTTTCAACTGCGTATTAAATGGATAGTTCCATCAAGACCGGGCATAGCAAAAGAGTGAAACAATGTACAATGAAAAAGACATTAGATGGCAGCAGCGGTTTTCCAATCGGAAACAATTATACTGGAGTAATATATGCGAAAACGAATAAAGAGTACGACATTTTATAAGATTCTAAGAAACATTAATTTTCTGATAAAACATGATTTTCAACAAGAATTGAACGATACTAGATATGAAATCGAAACATTAAAGCTCATGCCGCTGACAACAGAAATATTGAACTATTATAAAGCAAATCCTGAATTGTCTTTAGATTATAAAGCGGAGTTATCATATATCAGAGAAAATAAAGCATATATAACATTCCCTTATAAACATCTTAGAAGTTTGGGAAAAATTCATTCGGGATACAATAAAATTCTGAAATTGCCATTTGTCATACATAATAATAAGAAGCTTTATTTCCCGTCAACATGGTCAGTAAAATATGCAAACGATATTTATAGAAATTTTATTGAAAACGAAAACATTTTAGGGGGGGCTTACCGGGAAAAATCGCCCCATCAATATCAAACCGGTACATTTCATATCCATAAAGGAGATACGCTTCTTGACATTGGAGCGGCGGAAGCATTGGTGTCATTAGATGCAATTGACAAAATAAAAAGGCTTTATCTTATTGAATCTGATCCACTCTGGATAGAGCCTCTAAATGCTACGTTTAGGCCCTATAAAGAAAAAGTAACCATAATCAATAAATTAATCTCGGATATTGATTCAGATTCAACCATTACATTAGCATCTTTGTTGAAGAATGAAGAATTATCAGCCTTGTTTATAAAAATGGATATTGAGGGTTATGAAACTTCTGTTATAGAGGCAAGTAAAGATGTTTTGTCCAGGGCAAAGGATATCCGTATTGCCTGTTGTACCTATCACAAACATAACGATGCGGCTGTATTAAATAGTATTTTTACTGCCCTGAATTATAAAACGGAATATTCCGATGGTTACATGTTATTTACCATTGACGAATTAAAACCGCCTTATTTCAGAAAAGGGATTATCCGTGCGGAAAAAGAATAGTATATGACCGCAAGGTACAGATTATAGAAGATTTCAACAGCAGCCTGTATTTTGAAAATCCTAATTATTTGTATGAATCGTATCGGCATGGAGATGTTTTGTAGGCAGTATACAGAAAAATGAAGGATAATACCGGGACTTAGGGATGATAGAAACGAAACTGTGGCTTAAGTGGAACAATGACATCATTGGCATAATCGACACTGGGTGCGCAGTACATTTTACTGCGCCCAATTATAACAAAACCGTATCGCTTTACACAGGCGGTGTATGCACATGGTCGCCTGAACAATTCATCGAATTCCTATCCGAACGTGTAGTAAGCCGTGACCGAAGAGATATTGAGCGTGTTTTATTCCGGTGCGGTTTGTCGCAGTATGACGTTTTGAAAATCGCCCAAATTACCCGCGGTGTTCATCCAAAGGATTTAATCTGGATAGCGTATAATGAAAACGAATGTTTTAAAGAAGTTATCACGGATGTATTCGCTTCGGTGTTTCATCAGCGAATAGACTTAACGGGAGACAGTATTGATACGCCTGAGGGCTACAATATCAAACG
>BNVD01000154.1 GCA_025997835.1 Spirochaetia bacterium | reverse complement strand
CTTTTTTTGTTTACGAGTTCATTGTAATACGCTTCGTATTCCGTCTGGTTAACGTGTTTTGCAGCGGAATGGGCTTGAGCTTCAAGTGCCGGAGCAAAGGCAACAGTGCCATCAGTATACCAAATGCCGGCACAATCAACTATATTAAGAGAAGTACAGCCGGATAAAACCAAGCACAAGAGCAAAAAAACTGCCAAACCAATCAAAACCGTCTTTTTCATTTCAAAACTCCTTACCATAGTTTAACCTCATTGCGGAGAGTTCTGTTTTTACGTGCCGCTTTCCATGGCGAAGATTGTGTTTTCGCGGACATCAACATCTTTTTCAAAATCTTCACTGCTACCTAATTGTTTCTCGGTTTTGCCTTAACAATTCAGCTATTTGAAAAGACATGTCCGAAATTTCCTGACCTTTTTCGGCCATGTCCCCCAACGGTGGATTCCTTGCCCGCTGGTAAGTCCCTAATGATTCGTAAGGCATTGCGGCAATTCCTTCAAAAAGTGTAATTTGGTCATTGATGGGAAGCTGGCGGAAAATGCAAGGCGGATTCACATTCTGCCAATATTCCGAACCAAGAAGTCCCATAAGTTTTGCAGCGGCAATCACTTCCGCCCATGCCGGACGGCTTCTATGATTATCCGCATCGGCACCAAGCAAAACACTCGCCTGTCGCGCCCTATCCGCGTCTTGATGTGGATTTACATACCGTATGGTTCCGTTATTTTCGACTATCATTCTTGATGCTCCTTTGGCCATAAAAGCGCCACAGTTTTAATCGAACCTTTTTAATAATTTACCATTGTGCACGTAATAACCTATAATATCTTTCACCATCTGGGTCTGAATAAATATATACATTGTAAACCATATTTATAGAAATAAATTGAATCAAATAAGCAGAACCAATTCTGGTAGTATTTGGTAATTCTTGATATGCCCTACTTACCAAGTCATTTTCCATACGAGTTGGTTCTTTTACCCATACAATTCGGTGACCTGATAATACTGGTGACTTTCGTTGCATTTCGATAAGCCTATCTGTCGCAGTTACAAACATTTCCCATGTTGAATAATTATCAAGGTGACCTGTGTTCTGCTGATTAACATAAAAATCCATTGAAGATGTTTGAGCCACTAATCCGCATACAAAAAATCCAAAGATAACAAAAAAACCGACTGCCTTTTTCATTTTTTTCCTCCTAATTATTCATTCAATCTAATATGCGCTTATAAGTCCGCACCCGACTTTTATTTTTACACATTGCATACGCGGGGCGTATGATAAGCGAGGCCAGCGGCACCCGCACGGACGCAGACTCTTGCTCAAGTGCAACACTTTCCGACTTCTTTATGGGAACCTCTACCCTGAACTTCCCTTCCGTCCCTTTTCGGACAAGCTTTTTCCGGCTGCCTGACCGTTTCAGCGATTTTTACCACCAAATCCTTATCCGCTTCAGCCAGATGGTGAAACCCTGACCACAATCTCGCTATCTTGGCGTTTTCCGTCATGGATTCTCACCTCCTTGATGGTTATATTATGATTGTTGTAACATTATTTTGTAATCGTGTCAATATAAAACACGAATTTTTTGAAAATCCCTCCCCAAATGACAATTGCTTGCAGAATAATCTTTAGACGGTTATATTGAGACCATGGGAGAATTGATTAATCAGCGGATAAAACATATCCGAGAGACCCTGGAACTATCCCAAAGGAATTTTTCTACCAGTTTGTCGCTTTCCAGCAGTTACATAGCAGGCGTTGAGACCGATGCCCGCAAAGTCAATGGCCGCCTCATCAAGCTCATCGTCTCCGAATTCGGCGTAAACGAAACCTGGCTGACCACGGGCGAGGGGGAGATGTTCGCCCGGAACCCCGACGAAAAGTTTACTAAATTGGTCAACTTATTTAAGGAACTGCCGCCCAAGTATCAGGAGGTGGTGTACCAGGTAATCGAGGTGCTGCTTAAATCGAAGGAGTAACGAATAGGTTGAATTTTACCTAATCCTGTTATATAATTTAAAGTAGGAGGTTCCCATGAAAATTGATACTGCCAACATGCTTTCCATTTCCGAGGCCAACCAGAACTTCTCTAAAGTTACCCGGATGGTTGATAAAGATGGCTCCGCGATCATTCTGAAAAACAATGTACCCCAATACATGGTTATCCCCTTCAAGACTGCGGAACGGGCTCAAGTCCTGGCAGACGGGGAACTATTCGCCCTTTCTGATAAATTGATGGAACAAAACAAAAAAGTTTATGAGGAATTGGCTAAGTGAAACGTATCTCGATGGATCAAATTATTGAGATACATCGCCGGCTAACCGGACAAACAGGCGGTGCGGAGGGCATACGGGATATGAACTTGCTGGATTCCGCCGTAATGTCACCCTTTCAAACCTTTGGCGGTGCGGACCTTTACCCTGATTTGCATACCGAGGAATTTATACAGCCCTGGAAACTGTCCCAGAACGCCTTGGCACGGGCTATCGATGTCCCTCCCAACCGCATAACTGATATTGTAAACGGCAAACGCAGTATCAGCGCCGATACGGATTTGCGTCTGACCACGCTTTTTGGTCTTTCAGAGGGTTATTTTCTCCGTTTTCAGGAGCATATTGAGACGACCCTGGCAAAGCGTAAGATTGAACATGTTTTGAGACAGATAAAGCCGTTAAAAGCGGCCATGTTGTAGAGCAGCGTCCACCGGCGAGGGGGAGATGTTCGTCCGGAACCCCGACGAAAAGTTTACTAAATTGGTCAATTTATTTAAGGAACTGCCGCCCAAGTATCAGGGGGTGGGGGTTGTCTCACAAGTCTATTGTAAACGGCAAACGCAGTATCAGTGCCGTAATGAATAGGCATCCTCTTGGCAATACTACTTATTGGTAGTATTATATATATATGCCGATGTCCGGAAAGGAAATGCTAAAATTATACCTCCAAAATGATTGGGAACTTGATCATGTCAATGGTTCACATCACATCGTCATAAAAAATGGGATATCGGTTTCCATTCCGGTGCATAGCAACAAGGACTTGAAAAAGGGGCTTGAACAAAAGCTATTAAAATTAGGGGGCTTCAAATGATTGCGTATCCGGCGAAATTTGAAAAGGCCGATGAAGGCGGCTATGTGGTTCAATTTATTGATATTCCTTCCTGTGTCACCGAGGGGGATACCCTGGAAGAAGCCAAGGCGATGGCCAAGGAAGCCCTTTCCGGGGTTCTTGCAAGCATGGATTCCCGCAAAATAAAAATACCGCTGCCCACAAAAACAACCGAAGACAATCCTTCTTTTGATGGCATTTATCTCATTGAACCGGATTTAAAGATTGCCTTTGCTATCTCCCTGAAACAAGAACGGGAGCGGCAGGGGTTTACGCAAAAAGAGGTTGCCGAACGGATGCATGTAAACTGGGCTTTTTATCAGCGTATAGAAAATCCACGCAAATCAAATCCTACGCTGACGACCATCGCAAAGCTGGAAAGTGTTTTTTCCAGGCGGTTCCTGGCGTTATAGGGTTTTTTATCGCAGCCAGTTGGAAATTACAAGGCGATATTGAATAAACGCAATGTAAAGGTGTGAAAACACAATCAGGAGGCGCTCCTACATATCCCACACCGAAATCGCCCCGGCATTTGGTGTGAGGGGGCGGGGATGGTCGGTAAGGCAGATGAGGCTGCCGTAGCCGGTTTTTTCAATGTCCGCAAAGGTAGCAAAGGCCTTAATGTCCTGTTTGCCGGGGTTGGCGGTTTTTTTTATTTCAATGGGATAGAAAAGGCCGTCCTGTTCAATGAGCAGGTCAATTTCGGCCTGGTTGGAATCCCGGTAGTAGTAAAAAGAGGGGCGGCGGCCGTTATGATACCAGGACTTGATAATTTCGGTAATGACGAAGGTCTCGAAAAAGGCGCCGCCCATGGCACCGCTTTCCAGGGTTTCGGGGGTAGTCCAGTTTGAAAGATAGGCGCAGAGTCCGGTATCCATAAAGTACAGTTTGGGCCGCTTGGTAAGGCGTTTTATCACATTCCGGTAATAGGGTTTTAGCAGATAGACAATCCCCGATGTTTCCAGAATGGAAAGCCAGCTTTTGGCGGTATTGGGCGCAATTCCGGCATCACGGGCCATCTCCGTCAGGTTAAGCTCCTGGCCGGTCCGCGCGGCGGCGCGGCTTAAAAATTGCTGAAAGGCCGATTCATTCTCCACGTTTAGCAATTGCCGGACATCCCGTTCAATATAAGACCTGATATATGAACTGTAAAAAAGGGCGCGCTGATCGGCGTTTTTGCCGATGACTTCGGGGTACGAGCCCTGCCAAATGATGTGATAGGTTTCGGGTAAATTCCGCTTTGCCAAAATGCCCGGAGGTGTTTTGGAAGGAAGAAAGGGGGCCTGCGCGGCGGCTTTGCCGTCCTGTTCGTAGAGGGAAAACCCCAGCATATTCAGGATGGCGGCCCGTCCCGCCAGGCTTTCGGTTACTCCGGCCATAAGGTTGTACTGCTGGGTACCGGTCATCCACAGGATGCCCCGTTTGTCGGTGGTATCCGCCAGCATTTTGATATACCGGAACAGTTCCGGCGCGTATTGTATTTCGTCAATGAGTACCGGGGGAGCATAGGTCTCCAAAAAGAACTCCGGTTCTTCCTTCGCCAGTTGCTCGTCCTTGGGATTATCCAGGGTGACGTATTGCCGCGCTTCGCCGGCGGCGATTTCCTTTAAAAAAGTGGCCTTCCCCACCTGACGCATACCAGTCAACAGAATGACCTTAAAGGTTTGCGAGGTCCGGAGGAGGGTGTTGGTCATGGTTCGTTCCAGGTACATTACCCACAGTTTACCGTGGTTGGTCGGATATTACAAGCGTTTTTATGAAAATATGCAATGACATTGCGGATTTTCATAAAAATAGGCCATTTGCTGGTCGACTAATAAACCAGCTCGATCATTTTTTCGGCATAGCGCTCGCCAAGGGTACGGAGACCGGCAGAGCTAAAATGAATGTGGTCGAGCTGGCCCTGTAAGTTGGCTCTGCCGGGGAGGCCGGTGCTGCTGATCACATAGGCATTGGGGATGCCGGTGGCGGTTCGCAGGGCATCATCGTCGGAGAGGGCGCCGTCGGTGTTACCGGTCCCGCCGGCGCTGGTTTCGCCCTGACCGCCGTAGGGCTGCCCTGCAATGACCGGCAGGGAATTCGCGGGCAGGCCCAAATCCGCCAGTAACTCGTTGTAGATTGACGTAAACATGCTGGCCCAGGTAAAGCCGCTTATGGTTCCTGAATTGGCTATGCCGCTTTCGCCCTGAT
>BNVD01000153.1 GCA_025997835.1 Spirochaetia bacterium | reverse complement strand
CATGTTTATGCGGTATAAGCTGGATATACGGGCTATAACCCTTGGGGTGTCCCTGCTGGATTGCGCGTCATCTTCCGGGGAGGAGACCCGGCGCCGTATGCGGGAAAAACTGCTGCGGGTGGCGGGGGGGGGGGGCTCTAGCGCTCACCTTAGCCCTCGCCCTGAGCATTCTTGGCTGTCGTCAGCCAAGTAGCGGTAGTCCAAGCGGAGGCGATACTCCGGTTGCCCTTACCGGTGTAAGCGCTGATGGCGGCTCTACGACAGCCACCACTACCAAGCTGACGCTGACCTTTGACCAGGACATCACCGGTCTTGCGGCTGGCGACATTGCCCTGAGCGACGACGATTCTACCGGCGCGACTAAAGGCGATCTGACACGCGCCGGGGCCGGCGTGTACGAGCTTGGCCTTGGCGGTATTATAGATAGCGGGACCGTAACGGTGTCGGTAACCAAGACCGGCTATACCATCAGCGGCAGCCCAAAAACGGTCGCTGTGTACCATTATGTTGACCCATCGGCTACTCCGGTTGTCTTTACCGGCCTTGACGCCGATGGCGGCTCTACAACAGCCACCACTACCAAACTGACATTGACCTTTGACCAGGACATTACCGGTCTTGCGGCTGGCGACATTTTCCTGAGCGACAGCGGGTCTGCTACCGGCGCGTTTAAAGGATCTCTGACGAAGCTCGCCGGGACCGGTGGGTACGAGCTTGGCCTTGGCGGTGTTACGGCGAGTGGGACCGTAACGGTATCGATTTTGTGGGGGGCTTTTCCGCGCTGGTGCAGAAGGGCTTTTCTGCCGGGGACAGGCGGCTGGTGGATTCCATACCGGAAGCGCTGGCCAAAACCGGACGGGTTTGTGCTTCGGTGAATGTGGCAAGCAGCAAAAGCGGGATCAATATGGACGCGGTGCGCCGTATGGGCGAGGTGGTCAAGGCTGCGGCGGAACTCACGGCGGACCGGGACGGGCTGGGTTGCGCCAAGCTTGTGGTGTTCTGCAACGCGCCGGAGGATAATCCCTTTATGGCCGGGGCGTTCCACGGGGTGGGGGAGGGGGAGAGTTGCCTCAACGTGGGGGTGTCAGGTCCGGGGGTGGTCAAGGCCGCCCTGGAATCCCACAAGGGCGCCGGGTTTGACGAGCTTGCTGATGTGATTAAGAAGACCGCCTTCAAGATAACCCGGATGGGCCAGCTTGTGGGGATGGAGGCCGCCAAACGACTGGGGGTACCCTTCGGCATTCTGGACCTGTCGCTGGCCCCGACCCCGGCAGTGGGCGATTCGGTGGCCCGCATCCTTGAGGAGATGGGCCTTGAAGCCGCAGGAACCCACGGTACCACCGCAGCTCTGGCGATGCTCACCGATATGGTCAAGAAGGGCGGGGTGATGGCCTCCACCCACGTGGGGGGCTTTTCCGGGGCCTTTATCCCGGTCTCAGAGGATGAGGGCATGGTAGCAGCGGTGCGTTCCGGTTCTATCAGTATCGATAAACTTGAAGCGATGACTGCGGTCTGTTCCGTGGGGCTGGATATGATCGCCCTGCCGGGAGACACCAGCGCCGCCACGATTTCGGCGATCATCGCCGACGAGATGGCCATCGGCATGGTGAACAATAAAACTACCGCCGTGCGGGTGATCCCCGTGCCGGGGAAAAAAGCCGGAGACTGGGCCGAGTTCGGCGGCCTCCTGGGAGGCGCCCCCATCATGGCGGTGAATCCCGCCCGGAGCGACGCCTTTATCAGCCGGGGCGGCAGGATTCCTGCGCCGATACATAGCTTCCGCAACTAAGGTTGATGGTCGTTATCGGCGCTTGGCCGATACATAGCTTCCGCAACTAAGGTTGATGGCCGTCATCGGCGCTTGGCCGATACATAGCTTCCACATCCCTTGATGTTTCAGAAACGAAGTTTCTGCGTTTTGCCATGATTTTTCTCTCTCTCCCATTGTTAAACCCCCCTCAATAGTGTAAATTGAAACCAGCGGCCTAGTGGTCGCAAGGAGCATTACCTCATGGCCCGCGAATCGATCGCCCCGACAAAAAGCAACCTCATCCGCGTAAAGGAGCAGCTTGCCACCGCCGAGGAGGGCTACGACCTGCTGGAGCAGAAGCGGGAGATCCTCGTCATGGAGCTGATGCAAAAGGTGGAGCAGGTCAAGATTCTGGAGCATAATTTGGATGCACGGGCGGCCACGGCGTATCCCGCCCTCAAGCGTATGCTTATCGTGGTGGGCCGGGAACGGGCGGACCGGCTCTCCCGGAGCATCCGCTACCGGTTCGATCTGCGGGAAAAACAGGTGCTGGCTGCGGGGATGAAGCTGCCGGGGCTTGAGGTACAGTTCCCGGAGAAGGAACTTAAGTATTCCCCGGCGAATTCATTTGCGGAATGTGATGAAACCGTGCTAGAATTCTTTGAACTGCTGAAAATTCTCACCGAGTTGGCGGCGGTGCGGACTATCGCCTGGCGTTTGGCACGGGAGGTCCGCAAAACCCAGCGGCGGGTAAACGCTCTTGAAAAGATGGTTATCCCCACGGCGCGGGAGACCAGGGTATACATCGAAGCGGCGCTGGAAGAAAAGGACCGGGATTCCTTCTTTTCCAGTAAGCTCCTAAAAAAGAAGGCTGGCAGAGAATGACAAAACCATTGATTTCTAACGTATTGGTAGGGGTTACCGGATCGGATGCCTCCGTTTTGGCGGCCAAGTATGCCATTGTGCTGGCGAAACAGTATGGTTGCCGGTTGACGGCGGTCTATGTGGTGGACACCGCCACCATCCGGCAGCTTACCTTAAGCAAAATTTTTATTCAGGAAGAGAGCCAGGAATACGAGAAGAGCCTTGAAGCCAACGGGGAGCGGCACCTGGCCTTTGCGGAGGAATTGGCCCATGCCAAGGGGATCAAAATCGGCCGGGACCTCCGCCGAGGGGCGGTCTATACGGAGATACTCAAGGCGGCGGATGAGCACAAGGCGGACCTCATCATTCTGGGCGGCTGGGAAAGGGATCGAAACGCCAGGGATATTATCTCGCACTCCCACCGGGAAGTTATGGTGAATGCGAAATGTTCTGTCCTTTTGGTCAAGGAACCCACTATCGATCAACTTTATAAGCAGGCTTGAGACCCCTTGCGGGGTTGAGACCCCTTGCGGGGTCTCTTGGAGAAAATAGTAATTTTCTCCATCTTTTAGTGTTAAAGAAAGGGTAGGTATACATGAGAATCGCGATTGTCAGCGCTCCGGCCCGGCGACAGCCCGCGCCGGATTATATTTCGGCCCTTGCCAAGGGGATTGAGTCCATGGGGCACCGGGTCGATGTGGTGGACGCCTGGACCGAAGACGGTATGCGTTTGCCCGGCTACGAGTACATCATTGCCGCAGCGGAACAGACCGCCCTCTTCGGCGGCAAAATGCCCGAGGCTTTGGGAAGGGCGCTGGGTGCGGGGAGCGGCCTTGTGGGCAAAAAAGGCGCGGCCTTTCTGCGCAAGACCGGCCTCTTTACGGGGAAGGCTATGGCGAACCTGATGCGGGCCATGGAAAGCGAGGGCATGGTGGTCAACTGGAGCGAGATCATTCTCAATGCCCCCCACGCCGAAGCGTTGGGGAAGCGGATAGGGAGTTAGGACCCGCGCAGAAATAGCATGAGGAAATAGTCATGTTATTCGTGCGCGGGTCCTGAGTTATTCCCCGATACGGATCGTGTTAAACCAGGCCTCATTGTAGAAGTCCAGCGCTTCATCCACATCATATTCCAGATGGGTGCGCAGCATAGCTTCTTCGCTGACAAAGGGCGCCCGCGCTTTCAGTTCCCTGGCCGGTATATTTACGGTCGAGGGGAAACCGAAGTAATCGGTAAATTCGGCGTATATATCGGGCCGGTGGATAAAATTGATGAATTGATGGGCGGCCTCTACATTCTTCGCGTTCTTGAGTATGCACATACCGTCAAGGTAGGCGGGCCCCCCTTCTTCGGGAATGAAGAATTCTGTGTTGGTAAGCAGATTTCCGTTACCGGTTACCTCATCGAGAACCGCTTCATAATACCCGAATACCACCAGAAAATCGCCGATAACATACCCTTTGCCGAACCCTTCGGAATCAAACTTGGTAAGATTCGGTTTCCACTTGGCGGCGATATAATCCCGTGCCGCGTTAATCTCTTGCGGGTTCCGTGTGTTTACCGAATAGCCCAGTTTAATCAGCGCCGCGCCCATAATATGGCGCATCTCGTCGAGCATCACCATTCTGTTTTTCAGGTCAGGGCGTTCAAAAACTGAAAAGCTCTTTTCAAAGACCGGCACTTTTTCTGTGTTTACCATGATCCCCGGGGCGCCGTAATAATAAGGCACATGGTACTCAAAATCCGGGTCAAACTCGCACCTGGCTTTAATCAACGGATCGATGTTGACCAGGTTGGGAATTTTTGACGTATCGATTTTTGCCAGCATTCCCTGGCTTTGCATGATTGAAATATAATCCGCCGATGGAAACACCAGATCGTACCCGGCTCCCCCGGACTGCAATTTGGCCAGCATGGCCTCATTGGTATCATACATATCATAAATAACCCGGATACCGAATTCTTTCTCGAACTTCTCGATAACCGAATCCGGGCAGTAGTAGGTCCAGTTGTAAATGTACAGCCGGTCCCCCCCATCCTTCTTCGCGCAGGACATACTCGTCAACACCATCACTGCTGCTAACACCGCTGCGCATACCACCGCGCCTTTCGCGGCAATGCCCTTCCCATTTCCCTTGTTCATTTTCCCTGCTCCCCCTGTATCTGTTGTTTCTTCCGCCGGTTCCGTCATGGTGGCCGCCGTTCTTGCCTTGGATACAAGGTACTATAAATCCCGGTTCGTTTCTATAACAATCGGCGGGGTTTTCTGCAATTCGTAATGAATGCCGCAGAAACCGCTATACCACTATACCGCATATACAGGCGGTACGCGGGCGGCCCCTCACCGAGCCAAGGATGACAACTACTTTGCTCGAACCAGGCGCGTTTGCTCTCTGAGGGATTCGCGTTACTCGCTAAGACGGTTTTAGGTTTTTTGTAAGTTGTCATAATGTCTCGATGAGGGGCCGCCCGCCGTACCGCCTGCCTGTGCCGGCGGATCGGTAGGTCCTGTGTATGGGTTACCTTTGGGTTTCCGGCAGTAGCAATTAAGGGTGGGTAAGAGACTTTTGGGGGGGAGCATTGGTATATAATAGAACCAGTTCCCAAATTACGAATTTTAACCGCAGAGGACACATCGAACCGCAGACCAATCAGACTTCCGGGCTGCGGTCTGATAGTTCGCGAACACAGAGTT
>BNVD01000152.1 GCA_025997835.1 Spirochaetia bacterium | reverse complement strand
GGTGGGGACTATCAGCCTTGCAAGCGGATTGCATATTCACAAGAACCTTACCATCCAGGGGAACGGCGCTGCCATTACCCGGGACGCTTCCTGGACCACGATTGACGGTGATTCCCAACTGCTGGGCATCGGCACCGGCACAACGGTGAACATCAGCCGGGTACACTTTAAGGATGGGCGGGCATGGACTCGTGGGGCGGCGATCTGGGTTTCCTCCTTGGCCACCCTGAACCTTGAATCCTGCATATTCAGCGGTAACCAGACCAGCAGTACCATAGCCGAGGGCGGCGCCATTTACAGTACCGGGACCCTCACCGTCAAGGGCTGCACCTTTTACGGAAACAGCAGCGGCGGCAGCGGCGGGGCTATCTATCACGATTACGGAACCCTTACCCTGACGGGAAATTTGTTTTATAGGAACACCAACCGCTATGCCAGCTCCGTGGTGTATTGGGCTGGCTTTGGGTCCGTCAAATCCGGCGGCTGCAACGTGGTGGATGTCCCCGTTGGAATCGGCAGGCCCCCGTGGAACGCGGCCGGGGACAAGTTCATAGGCGCCCTGCCGGTATCGCCTGAGACGTTCAGGCTTCTTTCCTGGCGTGGCGCGGCAAATGTAATCACCACTTTGCCGGTGGATTACCCCACGGTGGACTTCTACGGCGACGCCATCACTAACGGTGCGGCAGCCGGGGCGGTGCAGGCTACGGCAAGCGGGTATTTCCTGGACATGACCGTGAACAATAGCGCTTTCGGCAGCGCAAGCGTGTCGTCGGCGCCTGACGCAGACGGGCTGTATACCGGTGCGGTAACATTTACGGCAGCACCCGTGGCAGGCTGCGAGTTTGCCTACTGGCTGGTGAACGGGACCAATACCGGCAGCGCCAACCCGCTGACCCTTACCCTGCCGGCTCATACCTCGGTGCGGGTGGTGTTCAGCCGGCCGGTAGCAATAACCAGCCTGAGCGACGCGGCGAGCAGCGCCGCCACACCGGGGACCTTGCGCTATGCCCTGACCAACGCGCAAGAAGGGGATGTACTCCAGTTCAGCGGAGTAACGGCGGGAACGAGCGTGGTAGCGTTGACCGGCGCCCTGCCCCCGATAACCAGAAGCATAACCATAGAGGGGAACGGCGTTACCCTTACCCGGAGTGCGTCATGGACCGCAGTAGATGCCGCTTCTCAACTGCTGTACGGCAGCGGGACGGTGAACATCAGCCGGGTACACTTTAAGGGCGGGCAGGCAACGGCATACGGGGCGGCAATCAGGTTTACCGGCGGGACCCTGAATCTTGAATCGTGTATATTCAGCGGCAACCAGACCAGTGATACCGGCGGTTCTTATGGCGGCGCCATTTTCAGTTATGGGACCCTTACCGTCAAAGGCTGCACCTTTTACGGGAACAGCGCGTCAGGCCGGGGCGGGGCTATATATAGTGGTGAGACCCTTACCCTGACGGGAAATTTATTTTACCGGAACACCGCCGGCATTGCCGGCCCTGTGGTGTATAAAACGGGTGCTGCCGTCACTTCCGGCGGCGGTAATGTGGTGGATGCCGCCCCTGGAACCGGCGATACCCAGAGCGGCTGGACAGCGGCAGCCGGGGACAATACCATCAGCGTCCTGCCCATATCGTCTGAGTCTTTCAGACTCCTTTCCGGCAGCGAAGCGGCGAACGTAATTACTCCGTTACCGGCGGGCTACCCCACGGCAGACTTCTACGGCAACGCCATCACTAACGGCGCGGCGGCCGGGGCGGTGCAGGCTGTGGCAAGCGGGGGCGGGTATTATCTGGATTTGTCGGTGAATGATCGCGCTTTGGGCAGCGTGGCGGTATCACCCCCGCCCAGCGAAGACGGGCTGGTGACCGGCAGTTTCACCCTTACGGCAGCCGGCAACGAACTTGCGTACTGGCTCGTAAACGGGACCAATGCCGGCAGCGCCAACCCGCTGACCCTTACCCTGACGGCTCATACCACCGTGCGGGCGGTGTTTACCCGCATGGTAACCAGCCTGAGCGATGCGGCGGGCAGCGACACTACGGCGGGGACCCTGCGCCATGCCCTGACCAACGCAGAGGACGGGGATATAATCCGGTTCAGCGGGGTAACGGCGGGAACGAGCGTTGTAGCGTTGACCGGCCGGTTGCCTGATATAACCAAAAGCATAACCATAGAGGGGAGCGGCGTTACCCTTACCCGGAGTGCGTCATGGACCACCGTAGATGTCTCATCCCAACTGCTGTACGGCAGCGGCATGACGGTGAACATCAGCCGGGTACACTTTAAGGATGGGCGGGCAACGGCATACGGGGCGGCAATCAGGTTTACCGGCGGGACACTGAATCTTGAATCCTGCATATTCAGCGGCAACCAGACCAGCGGTTCCTATGGCGGCGCCATTTACAGTAACGGGACCCTCACCGTCAAGGGTTGCACCTTTTATGGTAATAGCGGCCGCAACGGCGGGGCTATTTATAACCATAACGGAACCCTTACCCTGACGGGAAACCTGTTTTACGGGAACACCGCCGGCACTGCCATCGGCCCCGTGGTGTATGGCAATGGGACCGTTACTTCCGGCGGCTGCAATGTGGCGGATGCCGTCCCTGGAACCGGCGATACCCAGAGCGGCTGGACAGCGGCAACCGGGGACACAACCATCAGTGCTCCGGCAATATCACCCGCATCTTTCAGGCTCCTTTCCGGGAGCGGGGCGGCGAATGTAATTACCACCCTGCCGGCGGGTTACCCCACGGCAGACTTTTACGGCAACGCCATCACTAACGGGGCGGCATCCGGGGCTGTGCAGGCTGCGAGCGGGGGCGGGTACTACCTGGGCCTGTCGGTAAACTACAGCGCTCTCGGCAGCGTAACGGCGTCGCCGCCGCCCGATGCTGAAGAGCTGGTGAGCGGCAGTGTCACCCTTACGGCGGCTCCCACGGGGGCCGGCAGCTCATTTGAGTACTGGCTGGTGAACGGAACCAATGCCGGCAGTGCCAACCCGCTGACCCTTACCATGACGGCCCACACCACGGTACGGGCGGTGTTTAACCACGAGGTACTGGTAACCAGCCTGAGCGATGCGGCGGGCAGCGACACCACGGCTGGGACCCTGCGCCATGCTCTGGCCAATGTTCAGGACGGGGATACAATCCGGTTCAGTGGGATAACGGCGGGAACGAGCGTTATAGAGTTGACCAGCCGGTTGCCCAGTATAACTAAAAGCATAACCATAGAGGGGGGCGGTGTAACCATTACCCGTGCCGCTTCCTGGATCGCCACCAGCGTTACATCCCAACTGCTGTTAATCGGCAGCAACATAACGGTGAACATCAACCGGGTACACTTTAAGGATGGGCGGGCAACGGATTTCGGGGCGGCAATCATGTTTACCGGCGGGACACTGAATCTTGAATCCTGCATATTCAGCGGCAACCAGACCAGCGGCGCCTATGCTGAGGGTGGCGCCATTTACAGTATCGGGACCCTCACCGTCAATGGCTGTACCTTTTATGGTAACAGCAGCGGTAACTACGGCGGGGCTATTTATAACAACGGAACCCTTACCCTGACGGGGAACCTGTTTTACGGAAACACCGCCGGCACTGCCGGCCCCGTGGTGTATAATGACTATGGGACCGTCACTTCCGGCGGCTGTAATGTGGCGGATGCCGCTCCTGGAACCGGCGATACCCAGAGCGGCTGGACAGCGGTAACCGGGGACACCTTGTTCACAACCCTGGGCATCAGCGGCAATCCGCTAAACACCGGCACCTTTGCGCCGCTTAGCGCTGCCCTCAACATCGTGCCTTCGGGCCTTGCGGGTTTCCTGCTCACGGACTTTTACGGTAACACACGGACCTTCCCCGGAGCGCCGGGGGCGGTACAGTAGTTGAAGCGCCTAAAACGCGGCTGCTGCAATTAGTTTTCACGGTTAAGGCTTTCCTTAACAGCGACCGTAATGCCGGTGAGTTTAGAGATGAGCTAAACATCATTAACAAGAGCATCGGCGCCGCCATAGACTATACCGTGTTAAGTACGCCCCATGATGAAAGCCGCGCCGTCCAGGAGTTTGTTGCACTTCGTGCATTTCAATAGAAAAAATCGGCTTTCAAGCCGATTTTTACCCTGCAAACTCCGTAAGGAGCCCGTTAATAGCAGGTTTTTTGCGGCCTCAAGCGCAAAAAACCTACAAGTGCAACAGGCTCCTAGGAAAAGCTGCTTAAAGAAAGGGGCGATGAATTGACCGATGGCGCAGCCGTGTATGCCGACATAAACAATTCCTCAATCCGCATGGCGATGAAACATATACTACCTTCAAAGATAACACAAAATAAAAACACGGTGAAATTATACGTTGTATCCCTAAAAACACGCGAAGAAATAATTTCACTTGAAGGAAAACTAATAAAAAAATATCGCCCCGATTGGAATATACAATTGAAATGAGCAAACGAAGCAAATATAGTTCTTGTGGCACATGAATTGAGCATAAAGGGGGTGGCATCTAAAAATTTCAAAATAAGTGGCGATTTATAGTATTGACAAGTGAATTAACGGTGCGCCAAGATAAATGGTGTGGATATTACCATGAGGAGGCAAATATGTTAGTTACCGTTCAGGGCTTTTTCGAAGATGGCAGATTTATCCCAAGTGAGCCGGTTAAAATTCCGGAACATAAAAAGGCAATCGTCACCATTCTTGATGAAGCCGAAAATGACCGGAAGAAACAGCAAATGGTGGATTTGACGGAATGTTTTAGACTGCTTGATGAAAGCATGGATGAAGAAGTACCTGACTTTCCCGGGGCGAATTTTCACCGGGAGGTGGAACTATGATAGTGTACGCCCTTGATTCTAATACGGTTTCCTATTTTCTCCGTAAAAATGAAAAGGTGACCAAAAAGGTTTGGAACGCAGTCCCGGAAGGAAATCAAATTATCATTCCAAACATTGTTTATTACGAAGTAAAACGTGGTTTATTATCCATTACTGCTCCAAGAAAAACAGCTACCTTTAATCAACTATGTAAGTCCTATAGTGTGGGTACTATTGACAAGGAAACTGCTGAAATAGCTGCCACGATATATTCAAAACTAAGAAAGAAGGGACGGCTCATAGAAGATGCTGATTTGTTCATTGCGGCATTTTGTTTGCAAAACGGCTGCACGCTTGTTACAAATAATGGCGACCATTTTAAGAATGTAGATGGTTTGCAGATTGACAATTGGGTTTAAACCAGCCCTCTTTATTACACTCATGGCTAGCTCTTTTTTCCGGGAATCAAATTTACCTTTATCCAGGTTTGATAAATCCTGCCAATTACGGGTGAGTATTCTTCACATTTTCCATTGGTATCTTCCGATGATGCGGTCAGCCGGG
>BNVD01000151.1 GCA_025997835.1 Spirochaetia bacterium | reverse complement strand
ATATTCCCACTCCGCTTCCGTGGGCAACCGGTAGCCGTTTGCGCCGGGTTTCACTACTGCTGTATCCGCCGCCGTTGCCACACCGCCATCGTCGGTCGATACGTTTAATACGGTGGTATAGGTATCATCAGTATAATACACGGGCTCTTTGCTGCTCAGCTCGCTATACGCATTGCACCATACTACCGCATCCCGCCAGGTGATTACCGTTACCGGACGCGTTGCCCTTTGGGCGGGAGTTCCTACCGCTTCGGTTCCGAGTCCGCCTGTTCCCTGTCCCTCTAGGCCGGGGTTTGCAATAGTATAACCGTTTGCGGTTGCCCAATCGTATACCTCTTTCCATAACTGGTACGTGGTTTCAAATTTGGCTATGGCAAAGGGGTTGATGGTTACCGTCCGGCCTGCCGGAAATGCGCCTGCCGTACCGCTTCCTGTTATCGTTTCCCCGGGCAAACTTACCATTGTCCGGTGGTTCGCCGGGGTGGTAAAAACGTAGCTATAGGCCGCTTCCAATACGTCGCTGTCGGTCATGCCCGACTTTACCGCTATCGCTTTCAGCGTGGTTCCTATGCGTACTGTAAAGGGGCCGATATAGCGGGTGCTGCTTGTCGTGGGGATAGTTCCGTCAAGGGTGTAATAGATGTACGCCCCTGCCGTAGTGGTAGCGAGAGTTACCGTCTGGGATCCGCCGTAGGCTCCTGCCGGAGGTGTTGCGGTGAGGGCTGCCACAGTTCCCATCTGGATATACGCCGCCTGAAGTACCGCGCTGTCGGTCATGCCGCTCTTTACCGCTATCGCTTTCAGGGTGGTTCCCATGATTACCGTAATGGGGCCGATATAGCGGGTACTGCTTGCCGTGGGGGGAGTTCCATCAGTGGTGTAATAGATGTCCGCCCCTGCCGTAGGGCTGGTAAGGGTTACCGTCTGGGGTCCGGCGTAATCTCCTGCCCCCGGACTTGCCGTGGGGGCAACAACCTGACCGGGGGCAGTGACCTGGGTATACGCCGCCTGAAGGACCGCGCTGTCGGGCATGCCGCTCTTTAGCGCGATAGCCTTCAGGGTGGTTCCCATGCTTACCGTAAAGGGGCCGATGTAGCGGGTACTGGTTGTTGTGGGGGGAGTTCCGTCAAGGGTGTAATAGATGTCCGCCCCTACCGTAGGGCTGGTAAGGGTTACCGTCTGGGTTCCGCCGTAGACGCCTGCTCCCGGACTTGCCGTGGGGGCAACAACCTGACCGGGGGCAGTGGCCTGGGTATACGCCGCCTGAAGGACCGCACTGTCGGTCATGCCGCCCTTTACCGCGATGACTTTCAGGGTGGTTCCCATGCTTACCACAAAGGGGGCGGTGTAGGGGGTACTACTTGCCGTGGGGGGGAGTTCCGTCAAGGGTATAATAGATGTCCGCCCCTTCGGTAGTGGTAGCAAGGGTTACCATCTGGGGTCCGCCGTAGGCTCCTGCCTCTGGAGTAGCAGTGGGAGTTGCGACCTGACCGGGGATAACCGGGTTCACATCACTAATCGTCAGTACGGTCGAAAGGTTACCGCTTGAGTCTTCCACAACGATATACGCCGTGTAGAGAGAGCTTGCCGTAAGGCCGGTTACGAAAATGGTGTTTTCCACCGCCAGTGCGGAGGCGGTTCCGTGTATGCCGGAACTTGCGTCTTTTACTTCCTGCGCTGTGGGTACAGGTGCTCCTGCCGCCAGTACCACGTGATAGTAGGTCCCCGCTTTATCGGAGGTGAATTTAAGCGTGACGGTGGTTCCTGTTGTAGTGGACAGATCACTCACACTGCCCATGCTCAACACCGGGGCGGTAGTATCCGGGACTGTTGCGATAACCGGGTTCACATCGCTAATAGTCAGCACTGCCGAAAGGTTACCCGCCGCATCCTCCACGACAATGTAAGCGGTGTTGGTGGACGCCGCCGCAAGGCCGGTTACCGCAATGATATTTTCCGCCACCAGTGCCGAGGCGGTTCCGTGTATGCCGAAATTTACTGCTTTTACCGCCGCCGCTGTGGGCGTGGTACCACCTGCCGGCAGTACCAGGTAGTAGTAGGTTCCCGCTTCACCAGAGGTAAATGTGAGGGTAGCGGTAGTTCCCGCTGTGGTGGATAGATCGCTCACACTGCCCGCGCTTAACACCGGGGCCGTAGTATCCCGGGCTCCCGTCACTGCCGGGTTTACACCATTAATAGACAGCACAGCCGAAAGGTTACCCTCCGCATCTTCCACAACGATATACGCTGTATTGGTAGAAGCCGCCGTAAGACCGGTTACCGCAATGGCGTTTTCCGCCGCCAATGCGGAGGCGGTTCCGTGTATGCCGGAATCTGCATCTCTTACGTCCTCCGCTGTAGGTACGGGATCACTTGCCGCCAGTACCATGTAATAGTAGGTTCCCGCTTCACCGGAGGTGAATTTGAGGGTGGCGGTGGTTCCCGTTGCCGTAGACAGATCGCTCACACTGCCCGCACTCAACACCGGGGCTGTGGCGCCGGCAGAGGCGGCGCCGGGGGTCACGGTTTTCTTTTTCCCCTTGCTCATATTACCGATGTTATCCACGGTCTTTATGGTGAAGGTGTATTTTGTGCCCTTGGCCAGGCCGGTAATCGTGGCGGTTTCTTCTCCCGCATACGCCTCAATAGGCTGGTCTACATCATCTTTTTTTGGGGTAAAGGTGATTTCCACGTATTCAAAGTCCTTGTCCTTGGGGTCGGTCCAGGTAAAGACTACCTCTGTGTCTCCGGCGACGGCCGTTAATCCGCCGATCTCCGCCGGAGCGGTGATGTCGGCGGCGGGGGCATCGGTGGTCTTGGCACAGCCGGTAAAGGCCAGAGCCGCAATGAGGGTGATAAGGGCAGTTAGTCTAAGCCCAAAACTGCGGGGGGATAAAAGACACGGTAATACCCGACGCTTATCCGACAGTCGCCACATCATGCTTTGCATACTGATTACTCCTATTTACGCACGGTTTGATAAAGACCTTACCTATTAGTAGTGTAGTCCATCTCTGGGGATAATGCAAAGGTTTTTGTCACGACAAACGCATGAAAGGAACGTGATATACTTTATGCCGCTGGCATTGGGGGAACTGTTAGTGGCGCGCGCTGGAACATTGGACTTATCCCATATTATTTTTTACCGTCTATGGATCCTGCTGCAAGAATCGTTGCCCAGGATGCAATGATGGATTGGATGACGAAAACCGGTTTTCGAGTCCGGTTTTTGGAACGGGAGCTATTTTTGGACCAAATATAACACGAAGCTGTCAGATCTGGATATAGCGACCGTAAAAGCGCTTTATTGATCTTGAATTTTACGGGAAGTAGTTGTAAAATTTGACATTGTGCAACTGCTTCCCATTGCAAGGAGAAAGATGTATGACAGACAGAAAGAACTTGGTATGCGCATTGCTCACGGCGTTTTTATTCGCTTCCTGTTTGCAAGAAGAAGACTATGGCACAACGGTTATAGAAATCTCCAATAACTCGTCGCACAATTTGTATTTGAGCTTTAAATCCCAATATGATTCAGCGTTTGAATTCGCCGATGTTGCCATCAGCAGGGAGCAGTCTGTTTCTGTCAAGAAAACAGTAGCCTTTGGTGGCGCTTTTGATCCAAATTGGGATTTTGAATCCGTTACCTTCTTAAGCCGGGATCTCCCCGGAACGTCAGCGAAAAAACCGGCAGAAGGATTATTTGTTTTTAAAGGCCGCGGGTGGCTTTCCAAATACGAGGAACAAGCGGTGTATTCACTGACAATCACCGATGAGATGCTGGGGTTTTAGCAAGAGGGAATCTCTAAAAACTTCAGTTTTTAGAGATTCCCTTAAGAGAAAACAGGAAGAATTTAACCACAGAGGACACGTCAGACCGAAGGTCTGATTGGTCTGCGAACACGGAGTTTTTAATAGAATTCTTGTCTTTTCTCTGTGCCCTCTGTGGTTAAAATTCTTCATAAGTAAACGCCTATGGCGCTTGTAGGTGTGCGACCGTACACGGTCGCCTTGCGCTTGAGGCCGCAAAAAACCTGCTATTAACGGGCTCCTCGGAGTTTGCAGGGTAAAAATCGCCTTGAAGGCCGATTTTTTTTATCAAACTGCACGAAGTGCAACAAACTCCTGGCTCTGAATTTACCGCCACCCGCTTTAGGGCGGTTGTTTGCATCCTTTGGAAATTTTGGAAAATTATCCTGAATTGCAGGAAGTGCATATCAGAGCTGTATTGGCTTTTACGGCACAACGGGATGCACAGACCCTGGTTTTTGTCCATGAAACTTTGGATGCGAACGATTATGGTTTGCTTGAGATCCTTTAAATAACTCTTTTCCTGCAGTATTATGATAGACCAACAGCCATGATTTAGGAGTTAAGCCATGATCGATTTGACCATTAATAAGGCGGTTCTCGAAAAGAACATACAAAAGGCGAAAGCGAACAAGGTTATTATCCCTACCTTCAAGCAGATGAAAGATCCGGACGGGGAGATTTCTGATGCGATAAAGGTGCGGCTTAAAGATACCGGGCTCTGGGATGTGGACCCGGTGAACCTTTTCCGGATCACCTGGAAGAACGAACCGAAAGACTCAGGCGGGCTTTACGGAAAGCCGAATTTTATTGAGCTGCCCTCAAAACTTACCGGGGTGGATGCCCGGATCATCTGCATGGTGGGGAAGTTTTTCCCCACCGGCTGTCACAAGGTGGGGGCCGCTTTCGGCTGCCTTGCGCCCCGGCTCGTGACCGGTCAATTTGATTCCGCCACGCAAAAAGCGGTGTGGCCCTCCACCGGCAATTACTGCCGGGGAGGCGCCTTTAACTCAAAACTTCTCGCGGTTGAATCCGTAGCAATACTACCGGAAGGGATGAGCCGGGAGCGCTTCGAGTGGCTTTCCAAGATTGCCGGAGAGGTAATCGCCACACCGGGTACCGAATCCAACGTAAAAGAAATTTTCGACAAGACCCACGAACTTAAAGAGACTCGCAATGATGTGTTGATCTTCAATCAGTTTGAAGAAATGGGGAATTACCTTTGGCACTACAATATCACTGGCAGCGCCATTGCCGAAGCCTTTGAGAGCATCAGAGGCAGGAACGGGAATTTTGCTGGTGTCTGTTTTACATCCGGGTCCGCCGGAACACTGGCGAGCGGCGACTATCTCAAGCAGCGTTATCCCCAGAGTAGAATCGCTGTGGGGGAGGCCTTGCAGTGTCCTACCATACTCAACAACGGCTTTGGCGCACACCGGCTTGAGGGCATCGGGGACAAGCATATCCCCTGGGTACACAATGTTAAAAACACCGACATGGCAATCGCCATTGACGACAACGATTCTATGGCTCTGCTGCGGCTTTTCAACGAAGACGCGGGGAAGGAATTTTTGATACAGGAAGCGGGGCTTAAACC
>BNVD01000150.1 GCA_025997835.1 Spirochaetia bacterium | reverse complement strand
GTCCGCCGCAGATGGCCGGCAGCCGGAGCCCCGCATCCTGCAGAAGCCGGAGCAAATCCTTTCCCTCCGCTACCGGGATTTTTCGTTCCCCACCGGGAAAAATAACGGTAACGGTATAGGAGGGCATACGGGGAATAGTAGCATAGCGGGATTGATAGTACAAGAAAAGTTGGGGGGTATTTTTTTCCGGCTGCCTATAGTATTCTGAATACGGTATGAAAATAGAACAGCTTTTCGATCTGATACGCAACGCTCAATACTGCGTCACTCTTTCAGGCGCCGGGGTCAGTACCCTGTCGGGGATTCGGGATTTTCGCGGCAAGAACGGACTGTACAATGACGCAGGTCCTGTGGATGCCGGGAAGATATTCGACCTTGATTACTTTAACCGGAACCCGTCGTTTTACTACACATCCGCGGAGTCATTCATCTATAACCTCAACGAAAAGGAAGCCTCCATTGTCCACCTGACCCTGGGGAAGCTGGAGGCTCAAGGGTACCTTAAAGCGGTGATTACCCAGAACATCGATTTACTGCACCAGAAAGGCGGCAGCCGCCGGGTAATCGAAGTCCACGGTTCCCCGTCGGTTCACTATTGCCGCCACTGTTCAAATCTGAGTGACGTAGAAGATATAAGCGCCTCCAAGCCCGCCGGCCCCTTAAATAAACCGGACCTCATGGACTTTGAGGAAGCGGCCGCGTTGGTTAAGGCCGGCGAGCTTCCCAAATGCGGCCGCTGCGGGGCGGTCCTTAAACCGGCAATTACCTTTTTCGGGGAAGGGCTTCCGGTACGGGCCCTGCATGACGCGGAAACGGCCGCCCGCAGCGCGGACTTGATGCTGGTGTTGGGCACGAGCCTTACGGTATACCCCGCTGCCGCCCTGCCGGAACTAACCCTCCGCGCCGGAGGGCAGATCGTGATCGTCAATAATATGGCAACGCCGCTGGACTCTCACGCGGTGTTGAAGTTTGAGGATTTGGAGACCGTGTTTACGGAATTGGCGGATCGGCTGGAAGGGTAGGGGAGGCCGATAATTTCCTCATGCCCACTAACGCCCGGTCCACCCGCGCCAGCGCCCTGTCCGCTCCCAAAATGCGCAGCGACCCGAACAGCGGCGGACTGACCCGCGCCCCCGTAATCGCTACCCGGAGCGGCATCATCAAATCGCCGAGCTTGACCCCCGCGTCTTCCGCCTTGGCCTTGATCAACACTTCCGCGTCCTCATCGTTTGCGTTCGACATGGGGGTAACCAAATCGCGGCCTATTTGTAACAGCCTGATTGCTTCCGCAAGGTTCGCCTTTTTGGGGATGAATTCCTCCGCAGCGGGAATCGCCGGTTCACTGAACAGGTAGCCCAGCTTTTCCGGTATTTCGTGGAGGAAAGAGGCCCGCTCTTTGACCAGAGGCATGGCAACAGTAAAACTGTTGCGCTGTTCCGCGGTGGGTGCTTTTTCCGGTTCGCCGAAAAGCCCGGCGCTTACCGCATAGGGCAGGGCGAGCGCCGCCAGTTCATCATCGCTTTTCATTCTGATGTATTGGCCGTTGTACCATTCCAGTTTCTTGTAGTCGAAGATCGCCGGGGCCTTGTTGAGTTTGTCCAGGCTGAACCGGGCCGCCAGTTCTTCCAGGGTGTAGAGGTCCTTGCCCTCCTCATAGGAGGCGCCGAGGAGCGCCACGTAGTTGATCAGCGCCTCCGGCAAATAGCCCTGACGGCGGAATTCGTCCACGCTGGTGGCGCCGTGGCGTTTGCTCAGTTTTTTGCCGTCACTGCCCATCACCATGGGGAGGTGGCAAAATTCGGGATGTTCCCAGCCAAAGGCCGCATAGAGGATGACGTGCAGGGGCGTGGAGGGGAGCCATTCCTGGGCGCGAAGGACATGGCTTATCCCCATGAGGTGATCGTCCACGATGTTCGCCAGGTGGTAGGTGGGGAACCCGTCGGACTTGAGCAGCACCGGGTCGGGGCTGATGTCGTCGTTCTTCCACTCGATTTCCCCCAAAAGCTTGTCGGTGAACCGGGTCTTTTCCCCCAGGGGGATTTTGAGGCGTATGGTGTGGGGTTCCCCGGCGTCTGCCCGGCGCTGCGCTTCTCCGGGGGGGACGCTCCGGCAGTGGCGGTCATAGCCGCTCTCGCTCGAATGTGCCTCCTCTCGTTCCTTGCGTATCTGTTCTATCCGCTCGGCGGAACAGAAGCAGTAATAGGCTTTGTCCTTTGCGACAAGTTCCGCCGCGTACTTCCGGTAGAGCTCGAAGCGCTCCGACTGGATATAGGGGGCGAAGGGGCCGCCCGTATCGGGGCCTTCGTCCCAGCGGAGACCGAGCCACGCGAAGGTGTCGTAGAGGTTTTGCACAAAGGCCGGGTCGAACCGGGTACGGTCGGTATCTTCCAGGCGGAGGATGAATTTGCCCTGTTGGGAGCGGGCAAAGAGGTAATTGAAAAGGGCGGTCCGCACCCCGCCGATGTGCTGCAAGCCGGTGGGGGAGGGGGCGTATCTGTCGCGAATGTCCATGATTTATCCTTTAACCGCTTAGGGCTTGATGAGGGATGTTTTAAGCAGACTGTCCCGGAATTGCTTCATCCGTTCGATGATTTTCGGGGTGTCCGCCGTACACTTGTCGTATTCCCCGTTTTTTGCCGCCATTTCCAACTCATAGGCCCATGCCCGCAAGTCTTCGGCCCCGATGTTTGCAAAGGCCCCCTTAAAGGCGTGGATGCGGATAGTGTAGTCCTTCCAGTCCTTTTGGGCCAACGCCTCCTCAAGGTGGCCAAGCAGCCCGTCAAACTCACCGCAGAACTGCCTGAGGATGTCGTAAAACACCTCCGGGTTGTTCCCCACATGGGAGATTCCATCCCAAATATCCAGGCCTTCGACCTGTGAAAGTTCACTAAACAAGATATTCATGATGATGTTCCCCATTGTGCCAAAAACATTTTAAGCTTCTATATAGTAATCACTATTATTGTGATTGTCAAAGGGGGTATAGTTCCGGCTGCATTCATACGGCCTTATGCCGCCCATAAACGCCGGCAAATACATGAAGTGCGACAGGCTCTAGGAGTTTGTTGCACTTTGTGCATTTCAATAGTAAAAATCGGCTTTCAAGCCGATTTTTACCCTGCAAACTCCGCTCAGAAACGAAGTTTCTGCAGGAGCCCGTTAATAGCAGGTTTTTTGCGGCATCCAGCGCAAAAAACCTACAAGTGCGACAGGCTCCTAGACTATCCCCTCATGATACATCATAATGCTGATACAACAGCGGGGGTATTGATGCGTCTTGTGTCGTGGAATGTAAACGGTATCCGGGCGGTGGAGAAACGGGGCTTTGCCCAATGGGTTGCCGGTGATTCCCCGGATATTCTGTGCCTGCAGGAAACCAAGGCCGAGCCGGGCCAGCTATCGGAGGACTTGCTCCATCTGCGGGACGCGAATGGGGTGCCCTACCACGTCTATTGGGCCAGCGCGAAGAAGAAGGGCTATTCCGGTACGGCGATTTACAGTAAAAAGGAGCCGGTGGAGGTGGGGCCTATGGGGGTGGCCGCCTTTGACGATGAAGGCCGGGTCCTTCAGGCGGATTTCAAGGACTTTGTACTCATCTGCGCCTACTTCCCCAATTCCCAGGACGCCGGCGCCCGGCTTGGGTATAAGCTTGATTTCTGCGCCGCCATGCTGGAGCTTTGTAAGCGCATTGTAAGCGGGGGCCGCCATATCGTACTTTGCGGCGACTACAACATCGCCCACACCCCCATCGATCTTGCCCGCCCCAAAGAGAACGAAGGAAACGCCGGGTACCTCCCGGAAGAGCGGGCCTGGATGGACCGTTTTACCGCGTCCGGCTATGCCGACACCTTTCGTCACTTTCACCCCGGCGAGGGGGGGCACTACAGTTGGTGGTCCTACCGGATGAACGCACGGGAGCGGAATGTGGGGTGGCGGATCGACTATCACTGTGTGGACACAGCGTTTCTGCCGAAAGTAAAAAGTTCTATTATACGGCCCGATGTACCGGGGTCGGATCACTGTCCTGTGGAGATAATACTATGAAGATAAAATACAACGCCCCTACGGTACTCACCTTCGCCTTTATCAGCGCCGTGGTACTGATTCTGAACCAGACCGTATTCCACGGGCTCACCAAATCATGGTTTGTTGTGGGTGGTCAGGGAAGCTTTTTCCCCGACAGTCCCCGCTGTTGGGTCACCCTGTTTACCCACGTCATAGGCCACGCCGACTGGAACCACCTTATCTCCAACTTCGGTTTCATCCTCCTCATCGGTCCCATTCTGGAAGCCACCTATGGCTCCCGTACTCTGCTCCTGATGATTGCCGTCACCGCTCTGGTAACCGGCGCCCTCAACACACTCATGTTTTCCACCGCATTGCTGGGCGCCTCCGGCGTCGTGTTTATGATGATCCTGCTGGCATCGTTCACCAACTTTACCAAGGGGGAGATACCCCTCACCTTCATTTTGATTCTGGTGCTGTACCTTGGGCGGGAACTGGTAAATTCCTTCCGGTCCGATAATATCTCCGAGTTTGCCCACATTATCGGGGGCTTTTGCGGGAGTTTGTTCGGGTTTTTCAGGCCCGCGAACAGATAAGTGGACATTTCCACAGCCATACGGTATACTCATCTCCATGAACAAAGAATTCCTTCCCTACGATATGGTGCGGAACAACGCCCTTAAACTGGCCCACCGGATTTATCACGATGGCTTTATACCCGATGTGATCTACGTGTCCCTCCGGGGGGGCGCGTATTTGGGGAATGTGATTAGCGAGTATTTCAAGATTGTCCGTGAGGAAGATGTTGGCCGGCCGGTGTATTACGCTGCCGTGGTGGCCCGGTCCTATACGGGGATAGGGGCTTCGGAACAGGTGAAGATTGAAGGCTGGACCTATGACCCGTCGTACCTCCGGGTTGGGGATAAGGTGCTGCTGGTGGATGATATTTTTGATACCGGCCGGACCATCAATCATTTAACCCAGGTGATTCTGGAAAAGGGGATACCCCGGCGGGACATCAAGGTAGCGGTTCACGATTACAAGTTTTTTGTGGATAAGCCCAAACAGCTTCCCATTCAACCCGATTACTGGTGCCGGAAACAGGAACTATCCATCCATGAAGAGGATCGGTGGATCCACTACCTGAGCCACGAGCTGGTGGGGCTGACGCCGGAAGAACTGGAAAAGCAGTATTACCCCCAGGACCCGGAACTGCGGGAAGTTCTTGACGTAATGACCCGGCACTCCCGTCCATGATCTGCGGTCTTGATGAAGCCGGCCGGGGCCCGCTGGCCGGTCCGGTCTGCGCCGCCGCCGTGGTACTGCCCCCGGACTTTCCCCTGGACCTGTTAAATGATTCCAAAAAACTCAGTGCCGCCAAACGGGAAACCGCGATGCGCGCCATTTATC
>BNVD01000149.1 GCA_025997835.1 Spirochaetia bacterium | reverse complement strand
GGGGTCGTTGCAGCGGCGGTCCTGATGCTTGCGGGATCGTGCGGAGACGCGAATTCAGAGACATCGGGTTCGGACAAGGCAATAACCAGCTTTGTCATGGTCGAGCCGGATGAGGCAAAGGGAATAGCGGGAAGAATTGACGAGCAGGAAAAAACCATTAGTCTTGCGGTTCCTTCCAGCGTAGATACCTATCAAATGAAGGCGGAAATCACCCATACCGGGAAATCAATTTCGCCAAACCCTGCCGGTGTGACGAATTATAGCGATCCGGTAACGTACACGGTTACGGCGGAAGACGGCAGCAAGGCGGTGTACACCGTTGAGCTGCGGTTTATGCTCAGCGTGGCAACCCTGAAGCAGTTTGAAGTGGAAGGGTATTCCTTAATGCCGCCTTTTGCGCCGGATACGGCTGACAGGGACTTTGCCCTAACGGTACCCAATACCCTTACATCGGTAACCCTGCTCGCAGCGGTAACCGACGATACCGGCGCGGCCATCCCCGAAAACGAGAAATCCCAGAGTATCGATATTTCTTCGGGAAGCGGAACGGCCTCGGTAACGGTGACATCGGAAGACGGAACCGTTACCGCTACCTATACCCTCACCGTAACGACACAGGACCCAGCCAAAATAGCCCGTACGTTCACGGTTGGGGGTGTAACCTTTTTCATGAACTATGTACCGGCGGGGAGTTTCCAGCGGGACGAAACAGCGGCCAATGTTTCCGTCATAACCCGGCCTTACCGGATGGCGGAAACCGAGGTAAGCAACTCGCTGTTTCACGCGGTTATGAGCAAGGTCCAGGACGATTCCGGCGCCTGGGTCGCTGATACAACCATTACCCGCGCAAACACGGGCAATGCCCCGGCGGGTGTGATGAATTTCTATTGGCCAATCGCCTTCTGCAACAAGCTGAGTCTTATGACCGGAAAGACGCCGGTCTACAGCGTGGCGGGGGTTACCGACTGGGGGAAACTGAAATTTAACGAAATTCCCGTTGATACCGGGAGCGCGAGCACACTACCCCGTAACACGGACTGGGACGAAGTTACCTGGGATGACACTGCGGACGGTTTCCGTCTGCCCACGGAAATGGAATTTATCTGGGCCGCCATGGGCGCGGATTACTCGAACCCCGGCCAGAAGATTGTGCAAACCATAAATTCCGACTGGTGGGCGGGGAAAGAATTGGGGCTTCCGTATGCCGAATGCGGCAGTGATAATAGCATGGGCGGTATTAAAGCGGTACGCTCGCAGAAACCCAACTCGCTGGGGATATATAACCTGGCCGGGAACGTCGGGGAAATTATCTGGGATCGTAATCTTACCAGCGCTAACGCCGCCAGGATTCTCTGGCCTGCGGGTACACTGACGGATTACAAAGGACCCTCCGGCGCCGACGCCCCCTGGTCAAGGATGGTAAAAGGCGGCAGCGCTTCACAAGCCGATATAAACAGCCAGAATCTGGCCTTTAACGACATAATTAATCCCCCCATTTGGGCAAGATGGGGCGGTAACGGCTTCCGTGTGGCAAGCAACAATTAAGTGAAGTAACGCCGGTTTACGCAAAGAGTGTAAACCGGTGTCTTTATACGGCTTACATCTCATTTGGGATGTATTGTATTATAGGCGTGTCCGTCCTGGACGGACATTAAAATTGAATTTGGAGGATTGAAGTATGTTAAAAAAACTGATGGTGTTATGCGCGTTCCTGGCTACCCTGACTTTTATCGGCTGCGGTAGAACCACTGCGGGAGAAGACCCGGAAATTTGTGACTATCCAGATTGTACTTGTGACCCTTGCACGGGTGCGGATTGTACCTGTGGAGAGTCAACAACATCCGGCACATCGCCTGCCGACAAAGGGGTAACCGTTGCTGAAGCTACCGGTACGGGGACACTGGTGTCCGTAGGCAAGACCACCATTGCGGGCGCGACTACCTACTATATTGATTACGCCCACGGGAATGACAGTTGGGACGGTACCGACCCCCTGAAACCCTGGAAGACGTTTAGAAATATAAACAAAACAACGGCTAAAACCTTCAAGCCCGGTGACCACATTCTGCTGGAAGCGCGCAGTACCTGGAATGGAACAAGCGTTACCACATCCAATTATAAAAGCCTCTTGGGCGGCTCAAATGCGGGCATGATGGTCCCCAAGGGAAACGGCGAGGCCGGAAAACCCATTGTTATCGACCTGTACCAGGTTGATGGCGACTTTACCTGGGATGCCGCAAGCTACCCCGCCAACACGAAGCTCAACGTGTACTACAGCGCCAACCAGCGGCCCGTCATCAACGGGAACGGTACGCCCTCTATCAACAGCGCCGAGCCGTACAACCCAAGCGGCGTTATCCACCTGGTGAATCAGAGCTATTGGGAGATCCGTAACCTCGAAATTACCAATACCTTTGACAATCCCACAACAAAGCCCAATCACTGGTACGATATGGAGGTGCGCAAAGGGCTTGCCGGTATTATGATTACCAGAAATGACCCCCAGTACATGATGGAAGGTAACGTTGTCAAAAACTGTTATGTCCACGATGTGCAAAGCGAGCACACCAATAACGGCGGTACTCCCAACTGGACTTCCAACTACTTTGGGGGCACCCACAACCGATCCAAGGGCGTGGGGGGAATTTTTGCGGGCTACAAAGATGTTACCATAGAGGGCAACATTGTAAAGAAAGTGGGCCTTGAAGGGATTCGGAACAACGGCGATGGCGACAACCGGACGACTATTACCGGTGTCAAAATTATTGGGAACTATGTTGAATTGACCGCCGGCGACGGCATTGTAATATCGGGCAACTCGGACAGCCTGGTGGAAGGGAATGTCATCAAGGACTCCTGCGCCGCGCCGAACCTGGGCGGGGCCAATTACGCGGCCTGCTGGTGTTATCGATCAAATACTACCACCTTCCAGTACAACGAGGCCTATGGGACGCTCTACGGCAACCTGGACGGCGAGGCCTGGGATATTGACAACCAGTCAGACAAGGTTGTTTACCAGTACAACTACAGCCACCAAAACGCAGGCGGCGCGGTACTGTTCATGGGCGACCAAACCAATGGCATTTTCCGCTACAACATCAGCGCCAACGATGGCGGCGGCAGCCGGTACATGGCGACCATTGCCAATGGCGCAGGCGCCGCGCCGGTTGACCCCAATGCCGATCCGTATAAGAATTGGACCCGGGGCCAGTCCCTTATCCACTATTGCGTAGATACAACGCCGAGTGCTGTGGCCAGAGTTCCTCTGGTCCACAACAATACCTTTTACATCGGGGACGGCCTGAGCCCCGCAGTGTACGGGAGAACTTCCAGCGGCTCTGGCAGCAGACAAGACAATTATGTGCGCTTCTACAACAACATCCTCTTAAAGGTTGGCGCTTTAGCGACTGTGGACGGCACCACATACCCGGTCTCCCTGTCCAATGTCCATAACCCCCCTTCGTATACGAACGGGCAAATGCAGAATGAAACCAACGGTTTCAAGAACAATCTGCTCTGGGGATATGACACCAATGCTGATACGGATGATACCGTAAACAGATTTGTCAATAGCGGAACCAGCATAAGCGCTATGATCACCAATGGCAAGATCAAATCGTTCAACCCCAAGCTGAAAATCCAGGAAACTGGCGGTGTTGACGAGCTGAGAGCCCAGCGGGATACCCCCCTGCCTGATGCCGCCTATACAGACCCGGCGGCTCTTGCGGCCTTTACCGGCAAAACAAAGCTGCGGGCCAGAGCGAGCCTGTTTGCGCCTGTGGCAGGATCCCCGGTTATCAATGCCGGCATGGCAATTCCCGGTACCACCGATACCACGATAGATAACGCCTGGAATGACGGCGGTGTTACCAAGGATTTCTTTGACCAGAACATAAACGCCGCCACTCCGCCCATCGGCGCCGCAGCAGCGCCCTATACGCCCTAATCACGGGAATAAAACATTTCCGAATCGCTGACCGTAAAATCGCGGTCAGCGATTTTTTACAATCTGCTTAATCAGGAGGAAACAGATGAAAAAATTGCTCTCTATACTTGTTTTTTTGACGCTCGTTTTGGGGTCCGCCGCTGCGGATGATGAAGACCAGCCTGTGGACAAAATATTTTCCGTAAGTGTAAGCGCGTCGCGGGACGTGTTTTACCTCCAGAACTTCACCGGCAAGTACGCAACCAAGACGCAGCCGGATGGCAGCGTCTTCCTCTGGCAGGGTGATGGGTCGACCAGCTCGTTCAAGACCTCCGCCTTTGACGATGCCTTAAGCGCCAAGCTCAAGCTGGCGTATTCAAACGATGTGTACGGCGGCCTGTTCGCGATTAAGGCGGCAACCTATGCGCTCAGCACGTCAACCGGCGGCAAAATAGACTTGAATTTAGCTATCAATTCAGACTGGGAAGCGTGGACGCATCTGGGGCCGTATGTGCGGCTATTGACCGGCAACCAGGCCCAGCGGGGCAAGACCGCCCAATACGCCAATTTTGGAGACTTCCTGGAATACGAACTTGAAAACCTGGGGATTATGGTTCCGAAATGGCAATACGCTTCAAAGCAATGGGGGAACACTGTTGACACAACACTCCCTCCGTACGGATATGGCTCCGGTGGCGAGAACAAAGGCTATGCGGTATTTGGGGGAACCGAAACCGGCGATTTGTTTGTGCCGGCAGGAACCACCGGACGGCTTTCCGGCTTCCTGATTGATGGCATATACGCACCGGTCACGCTTACCGCCTCGGTCGGCGGCCTGTACGAAAACATAGTGCGGCCCTTTGCATCTCCATGGATTGATAAATATAAAAGTAATGCAACCGGACTTTATGACGATATATACGATCCGCTGGTCAATAGCGGCATCAATTTTGCCTTCCGTGCGGAAGGGGCGGAAATTGCCGAAATATTGACTATTTCCGCAGTCTACAAATACGCGGATACGGTTATTTCCAAACTAAAAACAGCGGCCGTACATGAGTCTATCGATGAACAGGTAAAAAACCACGCATTTGGTCTCTACGCCAATATCAAACCCCTGGACGACCTGGGTTTTACCGTGGGCTATTCCGGCTTGATCAAAACCTGGGAAAATTCGCGGTACAGTGATTATGAAGAGAATTATCTTCCTGATGACCAGAAGGAAGCACATCAGCTTTCGGATTTTGCAGAAGCGATTTTTCCCTTTTACAGCGGTATTGATCTGCGGGCCTGTTACACCGGCGTTGAAAACCTTTCCATTACGTTTAATACCAACGCCAGTTTTGCCAAGGTAAAAGGAACAGACAACAAAGAAAAGAAACGGATCAACGCCTGGGCCTACGAGAATGAACTAAATGAAGACTTCCCTGCTACGCCGGACCGGAGCGAAAGCTACTTTGGCCTGTACAATGCCCTGGGCGCAACATACGCCATAACCAATGCCCTGACCGTGGGTCTTGAAGCG
>BNVD01000148.1 GCA_025997835.1 Spirochaetia bacterium | reverse complement strand
ATAGGTATTGTTATAAGCCCATTTTCTTTAAGGTCTGCGGTATTCCATGTAGTATGCGATAATTGTTCAACCCATACATCGCCGGTCATTTTTACCATAACGCTGTTTATTGTTGTTATTTTACGCGACAGCCTGAATGTTCTGAATGTTTTTTTTGCACCTGCATCATCATATATATCCGCCGCGTCTATACACATTGCCGGAACATTCACGCAGTACCCGTACACATCCTGCTTTACTTTACCCCATAGCTTACCTTTGTTATATCCTTTGTTTCCGTTCAGTTCAGACGGTATCTGTTCGCCTTTCGGATATTCATCCTGCGTGAATAGCTCGTTGGGTACTTTATAAGAAAGCCGCTGCCGTTTATCAGCAAGCGACAGTGAAGCAAGATCAAGTTTTATTGAAGCGGCCTGTATATAATAACTGTATAATGTATTAAGTATATTATTTGATAAGGTCTTTATAGAAAACGTATTCCCCAGATAATCTAATATATTGTCGTATTCCCCTGCGGTGTTTATCAGCGTTGCATTACCAGACTTAAACTTCATTTTACCATATTCCATATTATCGCCTGCGTCTGATATATCCGGGAATTGATCCAGGCCGGTGTTATAAACAGTGTTTCCAAGACGGATTGTTTTTTCTGCGGTGGTAAAACCGAAAATAATTGAATATGTCGGCGATGATAATTTATAGTAATACGGCGGATAGTGGTCTATGCAATGGATATAAAGGATACCGGTATCGCTATCGAGATAATATCTCCCTGTTATTCCATCGCCGGATATTACATTGGCGAGCGTGTCGGCGGTGTAGTTGATGTTGTTTATTATTAAATCAGCAATAGCAAATTTCTGGTTTGGAATATCATTGTCATGTTTCAGAAATGAAAGCGTAGACTGCTGTTTACTCCACATTGCTATACGCCATACCCCGGCGCAGAATACGGAGGTAGCTTGCATTTTAATTAGGTTGGTTTTTGCTATTTCTGCCAGGATGTCCATCGATTACCCCTGTTTCTCAAACGATATTTTTAGACGCATTTACCACATCCTGTAAACCCGCAGGTATCAGCTCGATGTTGTTTTAAGTCCGCCGTTGCCGGTGTCGGGTCTGCTTTGCAATAAAGACTGGACAAAAAGTTTTTGAGGCACATAAGAGCCGGTGATTTCATACTGCGCGTCAGGATTTCGCAGATGGTGATCGCCTCTGGTATGTCTCTGATTTTCAATCTTTCCAGGTTTTCCACCCCCCCTACTTCGTGAATCCGCATATACAAGGCTTCGTGTCGGGCGGCGGTCCCGGCGTCCAGCCCTTCATAAGCTCGGCTTAAAGCGGCCTTCTTTCTGTTAAAAATACCCATGTTCATTTTTTCCTTTCCCGGATATCCGTCCGGGGCGGTGTTTTATTTTGCTGTGCAAAACCGGAATGATTCAATGGTCATGTAATAAAAGCCTTTCCAGTTTTTCTACTGCGGTGGTGGTGTCCACGGTCATATTTCCGGAAATATCGGACTTTACAGTTTCCGTGGGTTTTCCAATCAATCTGTCATAGATATAACGAATAGCGGTTATATCCTTATCTACCGTAGCAAGATCCCATAAGGTTTTAGCCAGAACGTCCCGGTTAGCTACTCCATTAGTTTTTCCTGCGGCGTATTTCTCCAGGGCATCGGCAACAGTTTTTCTGCTGCGAGGACGCCCTCCCGGATTTCCGCTCTGTCCTTTAGAAAATGGCATAGACCCTCCCATTGATAAAGCATTGTTCTGAATATTTTCCTATGGACCCTTGATTCATTGTTCTTTGTATCCTGTCTCAATGTACTCTATCAGTCTACCCACAAGGCGATCAAGAATGCTGCCCTCTTTTACGCCCATAACCCTCCGCAAAATCAAGGTGATGTACCGGCATGCCCATACCGCCTTTTCCCGATCCTTGATAATCAAAGGATCATTTACGGGATCATCCAGAGATTCAAAAAAATGGACAACCTCATAGTTGCTTTTAGCTTCGTCAAGGATTTCAGCAATTAACTGGTCAGTCTGTTTTTTCATTGTGCCTCCTCTGAAAATATAGGAATGCCTTGTCCGGCGCTGTTTCCCTCGCCGCTGAATAAAGGTCCGTCTGAAATATAGCCCGCCTCCCGCAGGGCGCTGTCTATCTCTTTCCAGCCCTTTACCACCAGGCACAAACCGCCCAGGGTTTTCACATCGTCAAGGAACTGTCTCTGCTCCGGGGAAAGCCGACCGCCCGGGGCTTTCACCTCCACAGCCAGAAAGCGGCCTCCAGGAAGGCAGCCCAGCAGATCCGCGCTTCCCTTTTTGCCGAAGTGGAGCCATCGATCCGGGGCAACGCGGACGGCCCCGGTGGGGTTATTCCAGCAGAATATCCCCCGCCGTTCGAGGTATCGCAAACAGGCGGCTTTGATGCGGCCTTCCGGGGTCATCAAAATACCCTCCCGGTTTCCCATAATGCCCGCTGTTCCTCGTTCTCATAGGGTCCGGTTTTTGAAGTTTCGATTACAGAATTACAAGAATTCTCTAAATTCAACTTAGTTTTAGAATTCATATTTTCATAAGGAAGTGAATTGAAATTCAGGTTTTCTTGTAATCCTGTAATTTTCTTATAAAAAACCCTTGTCGCCTTTCTGTCCAAAAGTTTTACCTTTTCGAAAATTCCCCGCTTTTCAAGCTCGTTTGTAAAGGATTTTGCCTTTATTGGTCTTCTAATCCCCTGTTGGGATTCGCAGTATTCCTCAAATTTGGTGTAAAATGCCGTTTTTGGTTCATAATCAGTCCTAGTAAAGGCCTCAGTGTCGTCAAGGAACTGCTTTATAAGGTCCTGTTTATCAAAATAATCATCGGTTGCCGCCTCGATTGCCTTGCATTGGGGCATTTTACGCCCGTTGGCGTAATATTTTACCGCGTAGTCAATGAATAAATTGAGGATTTTCCCGAATTCGGGGATAAATCGGGCTTCCAGTGTCTCATCTATTACCTCTGCCGTGGCATTAAAGGGGACAAGGCGAAAACGCCTCTTTTCGCTGTTTCCGTAACTTTCAATGGGAATTTTGTCATTTGAGGCTAAAAAAACCTTGCATTTTAGTGCCGTGGAATAGCCGTCTTTACCCTTTTTTTCGACAAAAATTTGATCCCCGTTCCCGCAAACTGACTTCAAAATGTCCAGGTTTAAGCGCCCGTTATCGGGCTTTAAGTCAAACAAAATGGCGGCCCGTTTCCCCGGCAAGCATCCCAGATCGAACCGGCTGCCCTGTCCCGGCTCCTTGATTGCCACTGACCGGGGGAGGGTGATCGCGTATGATCCCATGACTGAAAAAAGCGCCCTAAGTAGTGTCCCTTTCCCGTTCCGCCCCATGCCGTAGAAATTGGTTATGCGGTCGGTAGAGTGCCCAAACAAGGCCACGCCGCAAGCGGTCAAGAGCCAGTCCCTTAGCTCATCATTGCCGCAAGCTGCCCAGGTGAGAAACCGGGTAAATTCTGCGGGTTTCCCCGGTTCCGGCCTGATATGGGCGCTCATGGTAAAGCGGTCCTCCGGCGTTGCTTCCCGTATGGATCCATCAATGCCTACTACAAGCCCACGGCAATTTATAACCGTGTCATCCCGGTCAAAATCAGAGTGGAGACAAAATATATCCGGCTCATTCCGCATCAGCGCCGCTACTGCGTCAAGGCAAGCGCGGGTTTGAAAAGACTTGTAAAACTTGAACGCCTCATTTTGATCACTTCGTTTAACAAGGGCTATTTTTTCCAGTAGTAAATCTGTCGCGCATTGCAAAAATGCCTGTAGAACCGCCTGCCCGTATTCTGCGAAAAATGACCCGGTCTCATCATCATATACAAGCCATCCCAGCGCATTGGCATAAAGCAAGCGCCCTTCCGTGAGGGTAGCGGCCCATTGTGCCGCCCCGGACTGGGTATACAAACTTAGGCTTAACGTACCATCCGATAGTAAATATGTTTCTGTCTTGCTTTTCCGCGCATGGTCAATGATCGGCTTTGCCAGCTTTTCGATTTTTTTCATAACGACACCCCGCAATAAGCCGATACCTTGTCTTGCATGGTTCGCTTTAGTTTTTCTGGGGCCCCGGAAGCCGTTCCATCAGGCAGCATAAAAAGCGCCAGCAGTAACGATGCCTTATTAAAGGCCCTTTCCATATCCCCACCGTCCAGAGCTGCGGCAAAATCTTTCAAAAGCAGATCCCGGTACACCGCTGATTGTGAAAGTTTGGCTGTTACCCGGGGTTCTCCCGGGAGCCGCTTTGCCGGTTTCCAGTCGCTCACAATGCCCAAGGTAGATTCAACATCCCGCGCTATAGCCGGGAAATGCTCTTTGTCGCAGGGTATATCGAGCAGCGCCGCGGCAGCCGTGTATATATCCCCGGATTCGTTACAAGTAAAGCAATAGATATATTCATCATTGACTTTGCAAGAGGGGTGATTATCTTCATGCCAGGGGCAAGGGATCATCCCCTGTTCATTCGGGGTTATGCCTTTATTCCGCAAGTATTCCCTAAGCCTTGTCTTAATGGAGTTCATGCACGGCCCCAACAATATCCGCCGCAACATCAGCATAATCGGCCATACTATATTCACGCAGGCATTGACAAACTGTTTTAAGGCTTATCGGTGTCTTGTCCCTTTGAACATAACGGCAAGCACAAGAAATATATTTATGCGCGGTTTCCCGAAAGAAAAATTCATTAAAATTATAAAGATTGCCGGTTTTGAGAATGTCTCTCAAAATAATCCTTTCGACATGGTTGCGATCTAATTCAAGTTGTTGTATACTTGCATTAGGTTGTTTTTTGTTTCTGCTTTCCACCGTGCTGCCCAGGCCGGTGGCGTTTTTTTTACGCATGTTGCGCCCCCGGTTTCAGGGTTCGGGTAAGGCTCTCCGATACTTTACAGACTTCCCCGGCGTGAAGGGTCAAAGACACTGAGAGATCGGAATAGGGCGGGGCGGTTTCCAATAGCCGGGTGAGGGTGTCGATGGCGGTATTGAGCGCCGCCTGTTTTTGGGTGGGGGTCATACTGCTTGCCCCCCGTTTCCATTGGCCTGGGCAATAAGCCCGTCAATATAGGCCTTGCCAATCAGGGGGTAACTTCCCACGCGGGTATGCGGCAGCTTCCCCCGCTTGCATAGTGCCGACACGTTGGCCTTAGAACAGCCCAGCAGTTCCGCCGTCTGTTTTACCGAGTAAAATTGCGGCTCGTATGCCGCTTGTGTTTGGGTTACATTTTCCATGATGCAACGCCTCCTAATAGATACCACAACGCGCATAAATATATGCGTGGTTTGTGAGTCTAGGAGCGTTACTGGGCAATTGCCTTGTTTCCAGCGGATAGGTTTGACTGCCTATCCACTGCCGCAGTGGTAGTGCTTTCGCAGCCTGCGGCAGCTTCCTTGTTTACATGATAACAGGTAAAGAC
>BNVD01000147.1 GCA_025997835.1 Spirochaetia bacterium | reverse complement strand
CCTGTTCTATTTCGCGCAGAATGGAATCAGTGGAAACTTCCAGCCGGATGAGGCCCCGGAAATAGACATCTTCCGTACCCTGGCGGTACATGACGGGTTTAAAGAAGATGTAAGTGAGGTTTTCACCGGACCTCTGGTTCGAATCACCATCATCCCAGCCTGTCAGGATAGGGAGCAGGCGGGCGATAACGGAAATAACCCTGACAGGCTCATCAATACGGTACACGGGTTCCGAACCGATTTCCCGGCTGATGGCAAAGAGCCGTTCGCTTATCCGGGTTTCCAGGGCGCGGATGCTTACCTGGATGTCCCGGCGCCGGAGGGTACTCGCCGTGTCGGTCATGGGGGCTAGTTCACGGGCTTCACGGGTAAGGGCAGCGATGGTGGCGGAAAGGTCCCCCACTTCCGTCCGGGCCCGGTCGTTCAATTCCCAGGCAATGTTTTCAAGCCGCGGCGTGAGTATATCGGTGAGCCGGGAAATTCCGGGCTGGAGTTCGGCGGTGTCGATTTTTGAAAGGAGAGCCGGGTCGTTGGAGGCCCATACCTCGTCGTCAAAAATAGTGGTTTTCGGGTTGTAGGCGGTGATGGTAACGTACCGGGCTTCGGGAATGGCGGTGATTTGGGCGGGTAGTGCAGCTAATTCTTCGGAGTTTAGGTCTACAGACCTCAGGTCCGAAGTGTCTGCCCTGGGGAGGTAGGCCCTGACGTTGGTGGACAGCCCTTCGAGCAGAACCGTGGAGCGATCCCACAGGCCCTGCAAAAGGGTCTCCCGCTGGGTCCGGGTCATCCTGATGTACAAGGGGGCGGCAATCATAATCACTACCAGCAGTACCAGCGCAATGGTGAAGGAGGCGAGTTTGATCCGCAGTCCGACGCCCCACCGTCTGAGGCGCCGCATTCGTTTTTTCTGTTCCCGTGGCATAATATCTCCTGTAATGAGGGCATGCACCGCTGCCCGTATGGACAGGCCCTCGGCAAGCGCCGCAACGATGCCCCGGATTACGGCAATCAGGGCGATAAGGCAGAATAGTATGATTCCCAATATAATGAGCAGGACCGGATCAACAACAAACCGCCGTTCGCTCTGAATCTTCCATGAAGGGGTCCAAACCTGTGAATAATCCCCGGCTTTAACGGTTCCGGCCTCGTCTGCTACCATTTTGGCGGCAGGCTCGATATTCTGCCCGGCGCTCTCCGCAGATAGGGAAAGCGGGGTTGTCAAGAGAGACAGGGCAACCGCAAAAAGTAACAAGGATCCCTTATTACAGCGGCACCCTTTATCCATATACTGCCATTCAGAAGATAGTGGGAACAAACAAGCGGGTATGTCAAGGCGGAAGACGGGTGATGACATTTCGGGGAATACGCGGTATTATTACCGTATGTATAGTGTCGGACTTGCCTATTTGCTCTGGTTGATCTCGGGGTTTGGCGCCCTGGGTTTTCACCGTTTTTATCTGGGGAAGATTCCCACGGGGCTACTGTGGATGTTTTCCGGCGGCTTGGGGATGGCAGGATCTATCTATGATTTTTTCACCCTTCCCCGGCAAGTGCAGGAGGCGAATATCCGCAACGCCCTGTTTTCCCGTCCCGCCGGAGGGGAGCGAAACTGGCGGTATGTGCAGGACGGGAACAGCCGGGTAGTCAAAGACAAGGAGAGCGTAGAGCGGGTCATCCTCCGGCTTGCCAAGCAGAACAAGGGGATACTTACCCCCAGCGAAGTGGCCCTCGATGCCAACATTTCGATAGAGGCGGCCAAAAAAGACCTGGATGCCCTGGTAAGCAAAGGCTTTGCCGAGATCCGGGTCCGTCAGTCGGGCACGATTGTCTATACCCTGCCTGAAATGATGGACAGCGATTCACCGCTGGAGAATTGGTAATGCCAGCAGCTTGTAACAACGGAAGAAGAATAGTAACCGCTTTTCCTATTTGCAGCAGAGTACTACCGCTTTAGTATCACTTCGGTACGCCCAAAGCCGCCCATTTCGGGGCGGGAAAAGTAATAGTCCGCCACCTGGGCATGGTGTTTGAGGTACTCGTGGACACCGTGCTGGAGTATGCCCTCCCCCTTGCCGTGAACCACGGAAAATTCGCCCAACCCCGACAGGACCGCCGCGTCTATTTGCCGCTGTAACGTATCCAGCGCTTCTTCCAGCCGCATACCCCTAAGGCTGATTTCAAACCTGGCCTGGGTATTGCCGGAAAGTTCCGCCGCTTCGATGAGGGGCTTCCGTTCTTCCGCTGAGGGTACGATGGGGGTGAGGTCCTTTTCGTCCATGGTCATCCTGAGGGAGCCGATTTCCACGACCCAACCGCCTTTGTCCGCCCGGATGACCGTCCCCCGGCGCTTCCATTCCCCGGCCAGCACCTCGGTTCCCGGCCGGATGGGGATTACGCTCTGTGCAGGGTGCTGTTTTCGTCCGTGTCGGCCTGATCTTCTATCAGGATTAGTGCTTCGATCATTCTGATAGATTGATTCAGCCTGATTATTGGATTCCAGCCGGAGCCGATCCTCCCGGAGGAGCCGGGCTTCATCTTCCAGCGCGGCGTCTTCGGCGGAGACGGCCTTTTCCAAATCACCTAAAAATTCCTTGACCTTGAGGGTCTTTTCGCGGGTGATTTCCCCTTCCTTCACCTCCCGCACCAGGTTTTCCAGGGTTTTGCGGCTTTCGGACAGGAGCAGCCGGAGGCGGCCCATCCCCCCTTCCTTGAGTTCCAGTTCCTTCTGTTTAAGCCGCAGTTCCCGCAGGTCCGCCCGGCGGCGTTCTTCCCGGAGTTTGGCCGCTTCTGTTTTCGCCGCCTCCGCAGCGGCATCCAGGGTCTGGTGCTTCTTCTTCAACTCCGTGATAAGGGCGGATACATCGGAGCGCTCGTTTGCCAGATAGGACCGGGCACGGGCGATAAGCTCACCGGGTACGCCGTTCCGGGCGGCGATGTCCACGGCCCGGCTTTCACCGGGGATACCCATGACGATACGGTAGGTGGGGGACAGGGTTTGGCGGTCGAAGTCCACCGAGGCGTTCTCCACGCCGCCGCGGGTATAGCCGTAATTTTTCAGCACCCCGTGATGGGTGGTGACGATGATGCGGCTCCCCTTTTCGATAAGGTGGTCCAGGATGGCCATGGCGATGGCGCTCCCCTCCTGGGGGTCGGTGCCGGAGCCGAGTTCGTCCAGCAGGATGAGGGAATCCGCCCCGGCGGCGGCGGCGATGGCGGCAATGTTGGTCATGTGGGCGGAAAAAGTAGAGAGGGACTGGCTCAGGGACTGCTCGTCGCCGATGTCGGCGTATATGCCGTCGAACACCGGAAGACTGGTCCCCTCCGCCGCCGGGAGTGCCAGACCAAATTGGTTCATCAGCGCGAAAAGGCCGATGGTTTTGAGGGCCACGGTCTTCCCCCCGGTGTTCGGCCCGGTGATGATGACGGTTTTGACCGGGGCGGAAGAAGCCGGTACTTCGGGGGATGGACCACTCCCGGCTGTGGCAGGAATACCGGGTTCGGGGGAAAGGCCGCTCCCGAAAGGTGTGGCGGGGTCGATGGATGAACCGCTCCCGTCTAATACAGCGAATGGACCGGCTCCGGCGTATACACCGTCTTCGCCGTAAGTCCACCCCATAGTGAAGTCTATGGGAACGGCTTCCCGGCCCAGCAGGGGATGGCGGGCCTGTTTCAGGATCAGAGTGTCCGTCACCATTCTGGAAGCAATGCCCTGCGCCGGGACGTTGCCCGACTGGTGCCTGGCACCTTTCTGCCGGGCATCATCTAACTGGTGCATGGCACCATCTGACAGCGCGAAATGGCCCCGAATATCCCGCGAGTACCGGGCGCGGGCTCGCAGGGTCTCGATATAGACTATCTTTTCGTGGAATACGCCCAAATCCCGGCGACCTTCCGCGATACGAGCGGTCAATTCCCGGAGTACCCGGCGGATTTCCGCATCCAGGCGGCGCTGCTCGATGAGAATGTCGTTGTTCTTTTCCACCACATCTTCGGGCTCTACAAAAAGGGTCTGACCGGTAGAGGATACTTCGTGGACTATGCCCTTAAGTCGGCCCCGGTAATTCGCCTTTACCGCCAAAACCAGCCGACCGTCCCGCTGGGAAGGTAAATCGGACTGGAGCATACGCCGGGTTTCCTCACTGCCGGTGTAGCGGAGGGCGGCGGCCTCCAAATCCTGGGTCAGGGTACGGATGCGCCGCTTGATGTCCCGGAACTCCGGCAAGTCCCGGAGCTTCCCCTCCCGGTCAAAGACCCGGAAGACCTCACGGGACAGGGGGGAACAGTCGGGCAGTTCCGAAAGCAGCCCTTCCAGGGTAAGCGGGGCCGCTTCCGCCGTGGCGGGCGTGCGATCCGCCGTGCCGGGAACAGACGGCGAACTATCATTCTGATGTCCCCCGGCAAGCCACATCGTGATAGCCCCTCCCCTATCGATGAAGATACCCAGGGCGTAGGCTTCATCCTGTTCCAGACTGGCGCCCGCTACGTCCAGCTTGGGGAGTATGGCGGCAATGTCGGGGATGCTGCCCTGCGGTTCCTCATCCCCGGAATTGATACGGTCCAGGATGCGGGAAACCAGCGCTTTGAGTTCCGCTACGGGCCGCTTTCCGGTAAAGGGCAGGGCCTCGGCGATACGGCGGCCGGCTTCGGCGCTCAGGGCGCAGGCGGCTACGGCGGAACGGATGGCGTCAAACTCCAAAAGGGAGAGGGTCTTGTCATTCATAGTGCGGCCCGGCAAGTTCATCCCGTAGGCGCAGGAAACTTTCGTAGCGGTCCTCGTGGATCACCCCGGCGGCCACGGCTTCCATGATCTTGCACCCCGGTTCGGTCTCGTGGGAACAGGAGAGGCCGTAGGTGCACTTCCCGGCAAGTGGGGCGAATTCCTTCATATACACAATGAGTTCTTCGGCTTTGATGCCGTCCGGGAGCAGGCGGCGGATGCCGGGGGTGTCGATAAAACGGGTGCGGGTAGCGTGAGAGCTTTGCTCCCCGGCGAGGAACGGCGTACTATCCGCCGGGGTCTCCAACAATATCGACATAGCGGTGGTATGGTTACCCCGGTCGTACTTTTCGTTGATGCCGCCTACCCGCTGGTTCATATCGGGAAGCAGGGCGTTGATCAGACTGGACTTCCCCACCCCGGACTGGCCCACCAGCACCGAAAGACGGCCCCTTGTGAGGTCCCGCAGGGCGTCCATCCCCTCCCCGGTGACGGCGGAGACCCGCAGTACCGGATAGCCGATACGGCGGAAGTCCTCAAGCCGCTCCTCCGTATCCGGGTCGCCGTCGAAGAGGTCCCACTTGTTGCACACGATGATCGCCGGAACGCGGGCAATTTCCGCCTGTACCAGTGCCCGGTCCAGAAAGCGGGGCCGCCAGGGGGGAGAGGCCGGGGTAACCACGCAGAGGATGAGGTCCACATTGGCCGCGAGGAGCTGGGACGCCGCAGACCGGTTGGCCCCAAGCCCCTTCTGGTTACACCGGGTAAACCGGTTCCGCCGTCCCTCCACCGCC
>BNVD01000146.1 GCA_025997835.1 Spirochaetia bacterium | reverse complement strand
GCGCTCCCTTTCTATGCAAAGTTTCCCGGCTTTTTTTTAAATCTTAGTAAGAAAGATAACTATGTCTTGCTTAAAACATAGTAAATATTTACTATATTATGATATATTATCACCATTCAGTCTCTGTATTCAATGGTAAAATATCTATTGTCTAATCTTATCTTCATAATTCTATGGTAAATATTAATCAAATATAATAATATATTACCATCATTAAAGAATCTACTTCATTTTATGCTAAAATCAGGCATTTTTTAAGAAAAATCCGTCTATTTTTGTGGTAATTATTTATCGAATATGATATTATAATATCATGATCAAATTATACCCCTTGGTTCCGGGGGGTATGGGGTATATAAGGGAAATTATTTTATGCCAAAAGCAAAACGTAATGAAGAACCTAAAATAAACTCGGAATATGTCTTAGATTTTGAAAAAAAGGTTGAGAGATTACAAAAAACCTTTGCTGGTAAAAATCGGGGAGACCTATATGAGAAATTGAAAGCTAAAGGAGTATTTACTGATTATTATTCCAAAGATGATTGGAATAACGATATTAAAGCTTGGAAAGAAAAGCCAAATAATGGCATATTCAATCATTTGGAGATGGTAGGCTCGATCTTGGAAGAAGTTGCCATCCCGGCATTTGAGGTATTTGGCGGTCCTCAAGCAAAGGATTCCGACGAAGTTGCCAAGGGTGTAAGTTCGGATATAATAAAATACCTTGAAAAATATGTAAAACCCAACAGAGGAAGAAAAATTGAACGGAAAGAAAGGCTTAAAGAACGAATAATAAATAAAACTGCGTTTGAAAATATGGTAAACATATATTGCTTAATTAAGCTATACAGAGAAAGATATGCAGCATTTTTTTCCCTTTACGCATGGAATGATCTTGGTGGAAATAATAATTCTTCCAAACCCAATTTTCCGGATAAAGTTTATTCCAATATACGGAAACCGGGAATAATAGAGTTGATAACATGTATCAAGAAAATAGCCGGAAAAATATTTGATGGTCCATTTGTTGGATATTATTATGCTTATTTTAATAGGCCTTTTGGCTTACTGGATAAACGCCCTGAGGAATTCGTTTCATCCTTCCTGGTGCCATTCACTGCGGGTTTTTTTGATAACCTTGGAAATTCACTTCTAATAATTGCTTATCAATTAAATAGCATATTGCCGGTTTATAATTTGTATAAAAAGAAGGGTGCGTTTTTATATAACCATAGTTTGAAAAAAGAGCCTCCAGAAAAGAAAATGGATGAATTAACAACACTTGATAGTCTTGAATGGCAACCAGATGAAAAAGAGCCAAGTATATTTGATAATGCGGATAATATATCTTTTATTGAAGAAAAATGTTATGCTCATTTAAATATAGAAGAAACCAAAGATCCAGATGGAAATAGTTTGCCAACGGTATTTTTTAATGACCTTAATGAAATAAAGCAAAAACTCATTGAGTTGGTGAATCAATATATATCTATGGATGTACAAAGATTTTATAATATAAATGAAGATACATCTACTAAAATGGAATTCAGCTTGAAATGTATTATCGATAATTTATTGTTGACAATGGAGTTTCTGAATTATCGTAATAAAAAAAGAAATAAACCGGATATTATTAAGCATATTATAGACGAAAAAAACAAAAAACCGATAACTATCATAAGACAATATTTTCTATTGACTGTTTACCAAAAGACTGATGATTTATTAAAATTCATACTTAATAATATGGAAGAGGTTTCTGGTTTAATAAATAATATCTTAGATACGAATAGACCGGCGGATAGGTTGGGTTCAAATAATCCTTTGGGGTCTAATACCCCGCCTGTGTCTGACACTTAAAGCTGGGGGTGTGTGTGAGGATTTGTTCTCCCATATGCCAAAAACTTCAGGGAGATATTCAATGCATTTCTGCTCTGCATCATAGGTATTTTCTTTTTCAAAAGCATATCTAAACAACCCATTGAGTACGAAGAAATACCAAAATATCTAATCCCGTACTCAAGGGAGCTTATCATGATTACGCTATACAATGTTAATCAAGTCGCTGAGCAGTTGGGGCTAAGTGTCTCACAAATCTACAAGATGGTGGAAAGGAAAACGATACCTTCTCTAAAAATCGGAGCTTCAGTACGCATTTCAGACGATCATATCAATCAATTTCTGGCAAAATGTGAAGGTAAAGCAACGGAGGGAACTAACGAATTGGAGCTACTTCATGCAACTCGGTAACGTAGCGACATTGCTTCAAATGTCTGAACCATATATCCAATCTATTTCTATTTCTTTTCCTGCATGTGCAGTACAAGGGGAAACAGAATCAGTCAGATTGTATTTCAAGTGTCAGAACCTCGGAAAATATTTCAAGTATGGAAATACATCCATTATTATGAACGACTATATTACTGATGAGACACTTACTGTCTGGAAACAAATAGATCGATATTTCTATATGCTACACCAAAAAGGCGTTATTACATCTTATCTGACGTCACAAGATTTGGTTGTCCATGAAGTTCAATTAAGGTTTGATCTTCCATTTCCCGGTTTCTCGTTTTGTAGAACGGCAGGATTTCGTAAGATTAATAAGAGTACCTATCGGTCAAATGATTATAACCAGCATTTACGTGATAATGGAGAAAGCATCGAATCAAAAGGTATTCAACGGTCTTTTGTTACTGTCCGACAATGTGAGAATGGCGATTCGTTTATATTTTCTTTTTCAGGTCGATACAGACAGCATATAACACCACTATTTTTGGATGCCAATATTGAAAAGGTTATAGAAAAGCTAATCACATTGGGGAGCATTTATCTTACTCAGGTTACAAAACCAGAATATCTTAGGATAGCACCGGGTTATATCAGGTTTTTACATGGCAATTTCAAGAAAATGCTGGATAATGCTAATTGGTTTTCACGCAGTTTCAAACGAAAATATGTTACCAATAATTTTATAGGGGGGCTTTCTAATGATCTCTAATGATGATCTTCTTCAATGCTTATTGTCAACCAAGGAAAACTGCCTAATTCATGGCATGGGTGGAAGCGGGAAAAGCTATCTTATTAACAAACTCTCGGATCATGGACAATGCTTAAAGTTAGCTCCCACGGGATTTACAGCAACGAATATACAGGGTACAACAATAGACAATCTTTTAACTCTGTATAAATATCACAAAAAAAAATACGTTGGTCTATTTAAGTAAATACGATCGTATAATTATCGATGAAATATCGATGGTCCACTACTTTAAGCTGGACAATCTTATCGGTATATTGCATGAATTGAATAAACAGTCAAAAAAGGTGCAGCTTATTCTAATAGGCGATCCTTTTCAATTACCACCTGTGGTCACTCAAAATATGAAAAATGAATATTCAAAAAAAGAAAAGCGTGGTCTTACGGATGAAGATTTTTATTTTCATTGCTCGGAAAAGTTTCAAAAGCTTTTTGTTGACGGTGTATGGAAGTGCTTCTTTATGAAGAAAAATCACCGACAAAGTGAAGAAATGCTAATTACGAGCCTTTATAATATTGCAACAGGTTGTCCAGAAGAAAAAAATCTTAAATACTTTAATCAAAAGTTACTGGATTCAGATGATGATTCACCAGTGCAAATTGGAACTGTTATTACTCCAACTTTAGATATTGTACATTTTTATAATGAACTTGGACTAATGCATTATCATTGTCGTTTTCAGCATATCCCGATTTTTGAAGAAAAATTATCTGAATATGATGAAATAGAGAACAGCTACAAGGGCATTGATGATCCGGTTAATTTTGCAAATGAAGCACCTATTATCTTTACACAAAATGATGATCAAAAACGATGGGCAAATGGAACCTCGGGTGTAATCAAAGATTGCTTAATGTCAAACAGTAGCGATATAATGGTTATTGTAGATGTCAGCGGAAAAGAACAAAAAATAATTCCAACACGCCATTATTTGCATAGATTGGTTTACAATGATAAGACAAATACCATTAATAATGAATGCGTGGCTATTATTAAGAAGCTACCATTTGTTTTGGGATTTGCATTAACAGTTCATCGATGTCAAGGGATGAACTTGGAAAAGATGACGTTCAATCCAGGTAAAGGTTGCTTTGTACCAGGCCAACTGTATGTAGCTCTTTCGCGTGTAAGAAAAATAGATGATTTGTACCTAAATAACCCAATTTCTGAAAAGGATATTATAGTATCAAGTCGAACAAAAAGTTATTTTGATGACTACTTATCAAAATGTGAGGATGTTTGGTGATGGACGGAAGTCCGAACCATGCTTATAAGACGGCGATCTGCTGTTCTGTCAGTCCTGTATAGCGTAAAATCTTGCTTACCGGTTCATTATCGGCCTTCATGATACGAGCCACCTCAAAGGCACTTTCTACTTTACCTTTAGCCTTACCCATGGCTTCACCTTTCGCTTCCCATCTGGCGGCCGCGCCTGTTTCTTTAAAAATATCATCGAAAATAGCTGCATCGGACATCTTTAACACCTCCTTAACCCGCTGTTCATTCGCTTTAACCAGCATATACATATAGGCCCTCATGGGCGCTTCTTTCGGTATCTTCAGGGCTTCGTCAAGAACCGCTCGCACACTCTCAAAGCTTACATCCCGGTCCAGATTTGCCAACCAAAGGTCTTCTGTTGCAGGGAGCTTCTTTCGCTCAATAATCTGCATTGGCATGGGGTCTACCGACCGTCCATCACCCTCTATTATTGTAATACCCGGCCACTTTTCCGTCAATGTATAATGATAAACGTCCCTCAAATGGGCCTTAACCTCACGGGGCTCTCTGGTACATATAAAAGTCACGGTCAAATCGTTTATCTTGCCGCTTTCCGGGGGTGTACAATACAGATGGGCGTAGGCCATCACCTGGTGGAAATCCGCTACCGAGAGGGAATCCTCCGGGCTCTTGTATTCGACCAAATTTTGCCTTTTGAATATGGCGGCGATGTTCTTATCAATAACAACATCCTTCTTTTTCTTGATTATTACGACATCGATCCTAAGAGGCTCCCTGGTAAGTTGGTGTTCCATATCGAAGTCCAGGACATCCTGGTATTTTATAAGTTCCAGCCGGATGGCATCGTAAAACGCCGTATGCCAAGTGATACGCTTATCATCAAGGTTTACCGGGGGATCGTAGTCGTTCGTTGGGTCATTACTGATGATCGTTTCCCTCCTGCTGATACTGTAGGCGATATTAGGAGGAGATTCAAGTCCATTATTTCATGACTGGAACAAAGAAGGTTGGGGTAAAAAAGAATCGCCGAAAAAAAGGGAGGCAGCATAAGCTACCATCCCCCTGTTCGCCTTATTTGCGAAAACTTCACCTAAGCCGCTTTCGCAACGAACTTATGCTTTTTCCTGCCAAGCAGTTTGCGGACCATTAGCGGCAGCAGTTCAATAACCAGCTTCCATAGCCGGATAAAAACCCCGCCGATTTTTTCCCATAAGGTCGGTTCACGCTGATGAATCATAGCGATAATCTGTTCAACCCGGTCATGGATGGCGTGAGCGTTTGCGCTATA
>BNVD01000145.1 GCA_025997835.1 Spirochaetia bacterium | reverse complement strand
GTCGCCGCAGCTTCTACGCTAATGGTCGTATCATCAGTCGCCACAGTTACCGTTGTAAGTCCAAGCGCGTTGACCCCGCCAATCGTTAATGATGTAAGTTCATAGGGGATTTTTGTACCCGCTTTGATCTGTGCTTTAAACTCAATCAACGCCGCTGCCAATTGAGCAGCGCGGGCGCCGACATTATCATTGTCCCAGAGTTCATCCATAAGGAGTTCAAACGCATATAGTTCTTCGGCGGTAACCCAGAAATCTTCCTCAAGAACATCTGAACCATCATCTGAAATTGTCAGATTAGCCACTACATCGCGGGCGCCGGCTTCCAGCTCGTTATAAAAATCCTCGTCGTCTAAATCGGACGCAAGCCCTGGTTTTGGCGTCAAACCTTTAAGTTCCGCGGTCGCGGCATTGACGGCAGTTTGATCCGCGGCGGAGTTGGCCGCAAGCGTCTTTGCGGCGGCAAATGCGGTCTCAAAGAGCGGCGCGTTTTCCTCAGTTGTCCAGTAAAAAGCCAACGGAACATCTGAGCCGTCTTCGCTGATCACGTACGCCGCTGCCTTTTCGGCAGCTTTTATCGCTGCCGTAAGTCCCGAAAAGTCCGTTTTTTGACTCTCAGGTGTGACTCTACAAGAGGTCAGCGTCAGGAATATTGCCGCAATGAGCAGCAATACCCCCCCTCTAAAAAATACAGTTTCCTTTTTCATAAAAAAACTCCTCAAACAATCAAGTTTTTGATTTCCATACGGAAATCAAGGTTCTACCTCAATAGTATCGCATTTTGCGCTATATTTACCATACTTTTTTTCGAAATTCAGAGCACTATTTTACGAAACTTCATGGCATTGACCACCGGTCCGCCCATTGCCGGAAATTTCACGTATTACTTGCCGCCCGCTCCCCCTCTTTTGTATCTTATACTCATGGATTACGAAAAACTTACGATTAAGGCCCAGGAGGCCTTGAGCGCTGCCTCCGCGATTGCGCAGAAGGAAGATCATTCCCAGGTTGAACTTGAGCATATCCTGTTGGCCATGCTGCGCCAAACCGATGGGATCGTTACGCCGATTATCGAAAAGATTGGCGCCGACGCGGCTCAGTTGACGGGCGATGCGGAGGCGTTGACGGCGGCGACACCAAAGGTGTTTGGGGAGGCGGCGCAGGTTTACCTGTCGCAAGGCGCGTCGAAGGCGCTGGCCAAGGCGGAGGGGGAGGCGGCTTCCTTAAAAGATGAGTTTGTTTCCACCGAGCATATTTTGATTGCGATTGCCGCGGGTGAGAGCCGTGCGGCGGAGCTTCTGAAAAAGGCGGGGGTCACGAAGAACGCGATTTTGGGGGCGCTGAAACAGGTGCGGGGGAACGCGCGGGTGACGGACCAGAACCCGGAGGGGAAATATCAGGTGTTGGACAAGTACTGCCGGGACCTGACGGCGCTGGCGCGGCAGGAAAAGCTCGACCCGGTGATTGGGCGGGACGAGGAAATCCGGCGGGTGATGCAGGTGCTGTCGCGGCGGACGAAGAACAATCCGGTGTTGATTGGCGAGCCCGGTGTGGGCAAGACGGCGATTGCCGAGGGGCTGGCCCGGCGTATTGTGGCGGGTGATGTGCCGGAGGGGCTTAAGGGGAAGAAGCTGTTGGCGCTGGATTTGGGCGCGCTGGTTGCGGGGGCGAAGTTCCGGGGGGAGTTTGAGGAGCGACTCAAGGCGGTGATCCACGAGGTGCAGGCCGCCGACGGGAACATCATTCTGTTTATCGATGAACTGCACACGCTGGTTGGCGCGGGCGCTGCGGAGGGCGCAACCGATGCGTCAAATCTGCTCAAACCCGCATTGGCGCGGGGGGAACTGCGGTGTATCGGGGCGACGACGCTGGACGAGTACCGCAAACATATTGAGAAGGACGCGGCGCTGGAACGGCGCTTCCAGCAGGTGTACACGGCGGAGCCTTCGGTGGAAGACACGATTGCTATTCTGCGGGGATTGCAGGAACGCTACGAGGTGCATCACGGGGTGCGGATTAAGGACGAGGCGCTGGTGGCGGCAGCAACCCTGTCGGACCGGTATATCACGAGCAGGTTTTTGCCGGACAAGGCGATTGACCTCGTGGACGAGGCGGCAAGCCGTCTCAAGATGGAGCTTGATTCAAGGCCTACCGAGCTGGACAAGCTGGAACGGAAGCTGTTACAGCTTTCCATCGAAAAACAGTCTTTAGTGCGTGAAGAAGATGCGGCCTCGAAAGACCGGCTGGGTAAGCTTGAAAAAGAAATCGCCGACCTCACTTCCGAGCGGGACGCCATGAAGGCCCGGTGGGACAGCGAGAAGGGGGATATTCAGAAGATACGGGCTATCAAACAGCAAATAGAAGAACTCAAAATAGAAGAAACCCGGTATGAACGGGAGGGGAATTTAAACAAGGCCGCTGAGGTGAAGCACGGCAGGATTCCCGAAGCGCAGAAAACCCTCACAGAGCTGACGGAGCGTATGTCGGCCAAGCGGGGGGAAACAGCGTTACTGCGTGAGGAAGTGAGCGAGGAGGATATAGCCCAAGTGGTGGCGACCTGGACGGGGATTCCGGTGTCGAAGATGCTTTCCGGGGAACTGCAAAAGTACCTTGATTTGGAGAAGGTGCTGGAACAGCGGGTGGTGGGTCAGGCGGCGGCGGTAGAAGCGGTGTCGGACGCCATCAGGCGGAACAAGGCGGGGCTGTCCGATGCGGCTCGTCCCCTCGGCTCTTTCCTGTTTTTGGGGCCCACCGGAGTCGGTAAAACGGAACTGGCAAAAACATTGGCGGATTTTCTGTTCAACGACGAAAAGGCCCTGACCCGTATCGACATGAGCGAGTACGGCGAGAAGCACTCGGTAAGCCGCCTTATCGGCGCGCCGCCGGGATACGTGGGCTACGAACAGGGCGGCCAGCTTACCGAAGCGGTACGGCGGCGGCCCTACAGCGTTATCCTCTTTGACGAGATAGAAAAGGCCCACCCTGAAGTGTTTAACGTGTTCCTCCAGATACTGGACGATGGCCGCCTCACCGACGGTCAGGGCCGGGTGGTGGATTTCAAGAACGTGATCATCATCATGACCAGCAATTTAGGCTCCGATTTGATACTGGAGGCGAAGAAGCCTGAAGCCGACAAGGGAAACTTGCCGGCAGACATAAAAGCTGCGCTGATGGAACTATTAAAGCAGAGCTTTAGGCCGGAATTCTTAAACCGTATTGACGAGACGGTGATCTTTAACCGGCTGGGCAAGGGCGAGATCGGCAAGATTGTAGAGATTCAGCTTAAGCGACTGGCAGAGCGTTTGGCGGAACGGAAGATCGGGTTGAAGCTCACAAACGGCGCGAAGGAACTGCTGGCGGAACGGGGCTACGACCCCATGTTCGGAGCGCGGCCCCTAAAGCGGACGATACAGGCCGATTTGGAGAACCCGCTTGCCAAGGCCATTATCGCCGGGAAGATCAAGGAAGGCGACACGATTACTGCGGACCGGGCCGCAGACACTAACGCAGAGGGAGTGCTGGTGTTTAAGAAAGAGGCGCGGTAGCAGGCAGTAATGCCGCTGCCTGACGGCCCGGAAACACAGCCCCTTGACAAAAATTTTCAATTTCTCCTATACTGGATTTATCAGTCAGCAAGATTGACGGTTTTCAGGCAACTTTCCACGCGGCAACCTGCGTAAAAGATTCCATACATCATTACTTTCCTCAAAGGAGAACGAAATGGAAACCGTTCAACAGGACATCTCCGGGTCTGCGATCCGGCGCCCCATCAAAAAACCGCGGCTGGTCGTAGCGGCAGCCGCCTTTGCGGCATTCATCGCAACATTCAACGAGACCTTCATGAATGTCGGCTTTGCGCCAATCATGGCGGCCCTCAATGTAGACGCCGCCACGGTTCAATGGCTGGCAACCGCCTATATGCTGGCCGCGGCGGTTATGGTTCCGGTTTCGGCGTTTGCGTACCGCAGTATCCCTACGAAGCCGCTGTTCCTGCTTACCACGGGACTGCTCCTCGTTGGCAGTATTATCGGTGCGCTGTCGCCTACGTTTACGCTGCTGCTCATCGGGCGTATCGTGCAGGGATTGGGAACGGGTATGCTGATACCGGTGGGTATGAACATCACCCTTGAAGCGGCCCCCCGTGAGAAGCTCGGCGCCTATATGGGCATCATGGGCTCCATGACAACCCTCGGCCCTTCGTCCAGCGTCATCATCGCAGGATTGCTGCTCTCGTTTTGGCATTGGCCGGTACTGCAATGGACCTTTGCGGGGCTTTCCCTCGCCTGTTTCCTGTTCGGCGTCCTGTTTCTCCCCAACATCGCGAAACTAACCCATCCAAAACTTGACGCGCTCTCGGTCGCATTGGTCGGCATTGCACTTGCCGGTATTCTGTATGGCGTATCCACGGTGTTTTCGGGGAATAGTATCTTTGCTGTCGCCGGTATTGTTATAGGAATCCTGTTTCTGGTGTTGTTCGTAAAAAGGCAAAACAAACTTGAACAGCCGCTGATCGATCTCAAACCCCTTGCGGTCAAACCCTTCAAGCTCGGTGTTATTATCAATATGGCTTCGCTTGTCACCATGTTTGCCATGAACATCATCATTCCGGTTTTCATGCAAAGCGTTCTCGGCGTGTCGTCGTTCTCAGCGTCCCTCACCTTGTTCCCGGCGATTGCGTTGTGCTGTATCCTTTCGCCGGTTGCCGGGCGCATATACGACAAGCACGGCGCACGAATACTGTTACCCCTTGGCTTCGCCCTGATTGCCATTTTCGCAGTGGCGCTGTCGCTGTTCATCGGCAGCGGTCCTGTATGGTTGCTGGCGTTACTGTATATACCGGTCATCGGCGGCTCCGCGCTCATCATCGGTCCGGTGCAGAGCCTTGCGCTTTCCCACCTCGCCCCCGAACAAAACCCACACGGAGTTACCATCCTGAGTACCGGTTTCCAGATTGCCGGATGCTTCGGCGCTTCCCTGTTTACCGGCGTGTATTTCAAGGTGATGACTACCTATGCGGTGGGAGGCGTGGAGTTTGCAAAGCAAACTCCTTCAATGAACGAGTCAGGCAGCGCGGGATTTTTAGCCGCCGGGGTTTTAACGGCAGTGTTCGCGCTCATTGGTTTGTCGCTGGCATTACGGATTGGGCGGTATTCTAATAAATAACAAAATGTTATAAATATTTCATGCACTGTTTATGGTGTTTTCATAATCCGGCATGATATATTGGACTTGTTTGACAACCAACCGTGTTGTCGAACAAGTCTATTGATGTAGTGAATAAAAGCACAGGAGGATTGTATGGCGGTGAAGAAGGGCATTATGCCCGGTAGAGAAGCGGATTGGCGGTTAAAACGGACATTTTGTACGGTTTTAGCGGCATTTCTTTTACTGTTGCCCTTGGGGTGTCAGTTGGATGACAGTGATACACTGCGGGGTAACCCTCCCGGAAGCGAAGCGGGGGACACTGCTCCTGTTACTGCCGGGATGCCGGTATCTTTGGAAGAATCCGGTACCGCCGATTCATAACTCCCGTCTGCTGAATCAACCTCCAGCGCCTGTATGGCGGCCAGTATGGCAGCCGCATCG
>BNVD01000144.1 GCA_025997835.1 Spirochaetia bacterium | reverse complement strand
GGCCTCTTTCAACTGAACAACAAGAGCTTTCCCAAGATTAAAGAACAGGACTTTTTTAACCCCCGGCAGGAAAGCTGGCGGCCGGGGGACGAGGTGCCGGGTACCGGTCAGCCGGCGGTTCCGGCCGATGAGGACAGCCTGCGGGAGCAGTACCTGGCCTGTCTGCGCCACGGGTACCGGCGCCTCAAGAACTGCAAGGCCATTAGGGTGTGGAGCCTGCTCCACGAAAAAAGCCCGGTACCCACCGGTACGTCCTTTTGCGCCGAGTTTATTGGACGGATGCGGGAGGTAAACCCCGGCATTCTCATAGTGATTGAAGGGATGCCTGAAGGGGAGCCCCTGTCGCTGCCCCTATAATACTACGCATTGTTTCTCACTGCCAGGTTTCGGCGCAGTAATTCCTTGCTTACCATCTACGGCTGCCACGAAACCGGTCTGAGCAACGCCAGCCGGGGCTTTCCCGGCACGGGGTGGGGCGGGGTGTCCGGGAGTTCGGTCTCAAGCGGCGTAATGTCTACCAGAACGCCGTGGGAGTCGAAGAGGTCTTCGATTCGGCGCTTGGAGTCCAGCACATGGGAAACATAGTCCAGGGTGCGCTTGGGGGTGCCCCCATCGGCAACCCGGTTAGTGCCGGCGTTGTACATGGCAATCCCCGCTACCAGGGAGCCGCCGGTATCCAGACACCAGCGCAGATGGGCGAGCCCGTAAGAGGCGTTGAGCCGGGGGTTAAAAAAGTCCTGTTCTTTAATCTTGGGAAAGCTCTTGTTGTTCAGTTGAAAGAGGCCCCGGTCCACGCTTCCATTCTGGTTGATTCGGCCTACCGCCTTGGTATTGAACCGGCTTTCTTCCCAGCAGAGGGCAAAGGCCAGGCTTGGGGAGATGTTGTAGACATCGGCGTTATCCAGAATGATGTGCGCCAGCTCCGGCGACCGCATGATACCGCCAAAAAAGGCCGCTACCCGTTCACGGGTGATGCCATCCCGGTAGGCCTTCAGGATGAGGTCATCTTCCTTTGATCGCCTGACCGATACGGACAAGGGGGGCGGGACAAAGGACGGCTGGGCGGCGGCGGTCATGCCTGCCAGCTCCACAACGGGGTAATTGCCGTTTGCGTCCCCGGTAACGGCATAATCATCCTCCGAAAAACCCGGATCGGGAATATTGACGGGCATAGTCCCGGCGGGATACCCGTCTGAGATACGGCGAAGGGTGGTTTCCGGGGCAAGCTCCGATATCTGCTCCGGGGCAAGCGGCGCGGCGGCAAGTGGTTCCCGTGCGAAGGGGTCCGTTTGGGCGACTAGCCGGGGATACACCGCAGAGGAACAAAAAAAAGCTGAAATCACCACACCGCAAAAAAACGGGTAGGTCAAATCAATTTTAAACGCTGATAACTTCATAATCATCTTAACCACAATATACCTCCATTGAAAAAAAAAATCTAGTTCTTTGTCCCAAAAGCGGCAATATTTTACGTTTTACCGGAAAATATTGCCGCTTTTGCGCAAAATAAGCGGTATTTGACGTTTTAATGGTGAATAATATAGGAGTTTACACCCTATTTCCGGGCGCTTGTACCATGAAAAAAAATCAAAAAAACACTTGACATATTGTACTAGGGCATTTATGATTGTACTAGATGAATAGAACAATGGTAAAACATACGGAAGATATTAGTTTCTCTCTGGATAACGGCAGCGGGGTGCCGGTGTACCGGCAGATCATCAACCAGATTGAAAACGCGGTGGTATCGGGCCGTATGGCCACGGGTAACCGCCTGCCCACCATCCGCTCCCTTGCGGTGAACCTCAAAATCAACCCCAACACCATAGCCAAGGCGTATAACGAACTGGAAATTCGCGGGGTCGTGCAGACCCAGGTGGGCAGCGGCACCTACATTGCCGACAAGAGGCCGGAAGTCGCCGATGCCCGGCAAAAAAAACTCCGCGAGGCGGCAGAGCGTTTTTTGCAGGAGGCCGGTGAGCTGGGCGCGGAAAAAGATGAAATTATCAAGTTAATGGAGGATATATGAAAAATTCAACGGCCAACGAAACGGGGTATGTAAAAAATGTACACGGCGGGAAGTACCGGGCATACGCATCGATCACCGGGTACACGCTGTTTTGGTGTACGGTGTGCTGGGCGGCGGTTTACTACGGCGGGTTTGTTCCGGCGGCATGGCCGGCGGCTTCCGCTGTCGCCGGGACGATTGCGCTGTTTGTGTTGTCGCTGCTGTTAATCGGGGTACGCAAAGCGAATGAGTGGGAACGCGCAGTAGTGCTGCGCCTGGGGAAGTTCAAGGCGATACGCGGGCCGGGGCTTTATTTTATCGCGCCTTTTATTGACCGTGTTGCAAAGACTATCGACATACGGATTCGGGTAACCGATTTTTCGGCGCAGGAAACGCTCACGCTTGATTCGGTTACCGTAACGGTGGACGCGCTGTGTTTCTGGCTTATCTGGGACCCGGAAAAGGCGGTGCTGGAACTGGAAAACTACACGGACGCGGTTATTCTGTCGTCAAAGACCGCGCTGCGTAACGCCATATCGAGTCACGATTTAACAACCTTTTTGCACCGCGGCGATATTATCGAAAGTGAAATACAGGCGCTGGTTGATCAAAAAACAACCGAGTGGGGTATCACCGTTCAGCATATCGAGATAACCGATATACAGATTCCCGAAAGCCTGCAGGATTCACTGTCACGCCTTGCGGTTGCGGAGCGTGAAAAGAAAAGCCGCATCCTCCTTGCGGAAGCCGAAATCGAGGTTGCCAAAAAACTGGAAGAAGCGGTACTGGTTTATGCAAAGAACGAACCGGCGATGAAGCTCAAAATACTGTCGATCTTGAACGAGGGCTTAAAAGCGGGCAACTCAATGATGCTCGTGCCAAACTCGATTACCGAAAAAATGCAGAGTACGGACATTTTTGGGTTGGCGGCGTTGAATGAGAATAGAAGGAATTTAACCACGGACCACACAGACGGTACAAATAAATAAGGAGTAGGAAAATGAATGTTGTAGAGACATCGAATGTAGTCAAAGACTACGGGCTAGACGGGACGACGGTACACGCACTGCGCGGGGTGAACCTTGCGTTTGCGGCGGGGGAGTTTTCGGCGGTTGCCGGTCCTTCGGGGAGCGGGAAGTCTACGTTTTTGCACCTTGCGGGGTGCCTGGACACGGTAACTTCGGGGAATATCGCCGTCGCGGGAAAGGACGTGTCGCTTCTGTCGAAAAAGGAGCTGGCGCTTTTGCGGCGGAACAGCATCGGCTTTATTTTTCAGGCGTACAATCTGATTCCGGTGTTAAGCTGCATTGAAAATGTAAGCTTTCCGTTAACGCTGCTTGGGGTGGATAAAAATGAGGCGCGGGAACGGAGCCTCAAGGCGCTTGCCGAGGTGGGGCTACAGGGCATGGAAAACAGGCGGCCTAAAGAGATGTCGGGCGGCCAGCAGCAACGGGTGGCAATCGCCCGCGCCCTGGTCAAAGCGCCTGCACTGATTCTTGCCGATGAGCCGACCGCCAACCTCGACTCAAAAACAGGCCGCGAAATCCTTGAACTGATGCTCCGCCTGAACAAAAGCGCCGGTACCACCTTCATCTTTTCTACCCACGACACCATGGTGATGGAGTTCGCCCGCCGCATCGTGCATATCCGTGACGGACAGGTTGAGCGCGAGGAGCGGAAATGATAACAGCATCAAGTATCATCGAATTGAAGCGTATCGCTTTCCGCAACTTGGCGCGGCACCGTGTAAAAACGATTCTCACCTGCATCGCCATCATGGTGAGCGTAGCCATGTACATCTTTGTGGACGGCTGGCTTATGGGCATGAACATTGAATCGAAGCGGAATATCGTCAACTACGAAATGGGCGCGGCAAAATTGCAAGCGCGCGCCTACATCGACCAGCTTGACGAAAAACCGATGTACGAAAATTTTTCCGGCTGGGAAACCTACGCCGCCGCCCTCGAGACGTGCGGGTACGACAGCGCCCCGCGTTTTGTTTTTTCAGGCACCCTCTATTCAGAGACGGGTTCCGCGCCGGTAGTGTTTAACGCTATCGAGCCTGCGGCCGATGCATCGTTACTGCGTTACGCCGGTTGGGTTGAGCAGGGGCGCTTTATAAAAAGCGGCGCGTTTGAAATTGTGCTGGGCAGCGAAACGGCGAAAAAACTGCACGTCGGCGGCCCTGATGACAACAACGATGTACGCATCTCCACGGTAATCGACATAAAAGACGAAAGCGGCGTTGTGCGTCATGTGTACCAGATTATTGACGCAGTAGTTGTGGGCACGATCAATTCGCCTAACCCGAAAAACAACAACAACTGCGCGTGGCTTCCCCTCGATGTGCTGCAAGACGATGCGGGGATGATGCTGGGTGGGCACATCACCGAGTTACTGATACGCGCGAAAAATGCCGACGATGCAGCCGTTCCCGGCCTCTTTGAGTCGCCGCAAACGATTACGGCAAATATCGCCGCAACAGTAACGCTGCCGCCTGAGTTGGGTATCTTCGGCTGGGAAACATACAGCGTCGATTACCTTAACGCCGCAGCGGGGGACAACTGGAGTACGCGCATCATGGTAATCATTTTGTTCATCCTGTCGTTCCTCGGTATTGCAAACACGATGCTGCTGGCGATACTGGAGCGCACCAAAGAAATCGGCATGATGCGCGCGCAGGGCATGACCAACGGCCAGCTTGTCTTTACCTATATGCTTGAAGCCGGTATGGTGGGCTTTTTCGGCTCGGTCCTCGGCGTGATTATCGGGTGCCTCATCAACATACCGATGGTGAAGTACGGCATCGACTATTCACAAATGATGGAGGCGATGGGCGGCAACATGGGCTACCGCGTCAACGGCATATTCCGCTCCGCGTGGAATGTCCCCGTCATTATTGGTACGGGTATCATCGCAGTGTTACTGTCATCGGTAACGGCATTTTTCCCCACGCGCCGTGCGCTTGAAATGCCCATCACCGAAAGTTTGCCGCCGTCTCGCCTGCAATGTCGAGCCCCCAGAGGAGCGCGTGTTTTTTCGTGCTGTCCTGCAATGTTGCGTAAGAAGTGATGCGCGGAAACACGGCGCGCACACCCGGCAGCGCCTTAATCGCCGCTGCTAATTCCGCCGCGCTGCCTCCATCGGCAAGGGGATACTGCACCGGGTAGTATTCCTTTTCCGCCTCAAAATCCGCAGAAACAATGCTAATGTGCCCCGTGTCGAACACCTGTACTACCGTTTCCATACCCGCCATCATGCCGGTCGTCATGGATTGCATGACGATGGTAAAAAACACCGCGATACCGATAGCAACGATGCACAACGAGGTGCGCCGTACATTCCGCTTGATATTCCGCCACGCAATCGTAGCCAATGTCGATAGACTATTTGTCTTCATTGTAACTCCTATAAAAAGTCGGCTATGCCGACACGATAATCGGAAGGCAACGCCAATGCTCCTTATTCAAACCGCAAACTTTCGGTGATGGGCATTTCAAGCGCACGGCGCGTGGGGAAAAATGCCGTTACCGATGACAGTAACACTGCGATGATACCCGTACCAATAATGACGGGGACATTCCACGCGGAGCG
>BNVD01000143.1 GCA_025997835.1 Spirochaetia bacterium | reverse complement strand
AGGCATCGTGAAGGTCCATGTACTTACCCACAATGCCGATACGCACCGTACCCTTCCGGGCGGCGAACTTTTCCATCATGGCGTACCAGGGCTTCAGGTTGGCGTGGCGGCTTTCGACCCCCAGCTTCTTCAACACCACCTGATCCAGCTTTTGATTAAAAAAGACAAGGGGTATCTCATATATTGTCGTGTTAATGTCGTAGGAAGTAAAGACCGCATCGTTCTCCATATTGGTAAACAGGGCGATTTTACGGCGGGTAGGTTCGTCCAGCATCACCGGGGCGCGGCAGATAAGGATGTCCGGCTGAATTCCCATCTCCTGCATTGCTTTGACGGAGTGCTGGGTGGGCTTGGTCTTGAGTTCCCCCCCGGCTACTTCGGGGATTAGGGTGAGGTGTACCGAAAGGGCATTGGTGCGCCCCGATTCGTGGATAAGCTGACGGGCTGCCTCCAAAAAAGGAATGGACTCAATGTCCCCCACGGTGCCGCCTATCTCCACAATCACCACGTCCGTGTCGGCATCTTCCTTGGCAACCGCCAGAATGCGGCTCTTGATTTCGTCGGTTATGTGGGGAATCACCTGAACACAGCGGCCCAGATAGCGCCCCTCCCGCTCCTTGCGGATCACCGAGTCATAAACCTGCCCGGTGGTGATGGAATTGGCCTTTGAAAGACGGCTGGTGGTAAACCGGGCATAATTCCCCAGATCCAGGTCCGTTTCCGCCCCGTCATCGGTAACGTACACTTCCCCATGCTGATAGGGGCTCATGGTTCCCGCATCCACATTGATATAGGGGTCACACTTGACCATACGGACATTCAGCCCCCGCCCTTCCAGCAGAGCCCCCAAAGACGAAGCCGCCACACCCTTCCCCAAACTGGAACACACGCCACCGGAGACAAAAATGAACTTGTTCATGTAGAGTTATTATCCCCATGGTTGGGGTGTTCGTCAATCGGGCGTGGACCTACATCCAACCTTTAGGTTGTACGCCCTTTACGGGGTGCAGTAACCGTTACCGGGGTCCCACCAATTGGGGCATGTGTCGGGCTTTTAGTCCGCAACGTGTTGACGGAAGCACACGGCGGCAGCGGCGGACTCGACAGGATAAATAATATCAAACCAGCGGGTTGATTTGAATCAGTCATGGTTAAACGCCTTTGGCGTTATGATGCATTATCGGGTTGGTTTCCGATTTTTATAGAAATATATAACACCAAGGTTATGAATAAAAATACCAGATTGGGAAACCACATTGCCAATATACCAAATTGTCCATTTTTTATGGCATAAATTTGCCCGTACATAAGTAATGCCCAATGTAAAACACAAAATAAAAGAGTGATTCCAAACCCGATTTTTGAATGGTTTTTTAAAATTATTGAAAGAATAAAAGCAAAAAAAGCAAATACTATAGCGCCGGCTGGGATTGCATATTTTTTATGTAATTCCAATTTATATGTATTTAGCTTTCTATTGTCAATACTACCATCTTTTTTTAATTTAGTGATTTCTTTTAAAATACCGCTTGTGTTTAATTCACGCGGAGACCGTTCTTTAGAACCACCGGTTTCTATATTTTCATTTGTCAAGATTGAACGATATAAATTACCAAAGGAAACCTGTGCATCTGGCAGAATATAGTCAGTAAAAGCAAAATTTATTATTGAAAACAGAAAGCCCAAACAAAACACGGGTACTATTATTTTTTTTACCAAGCCATGTTTTCCAACCGTTGAGATTACATCTCCAATATCTATCTTTATAAATCCCTGAACAAAGCCAATGCATACGGCAAAAGGAACCGTCATTGCAATTATAGAAGGCAATGAATAGAAAAGCAAGAGAAGAACCTGGGCAATTGGTGTTTTATTGTCCGAAATAGTTTTCCACATAAGCAGCGTTTGATTTACAAGAAAAATAAAGAATACAAAAAGAAAGGCAAAAATAAAATAACGAACAAGAATTTTTACCATAAACCTTGTAACTGACGTTTCTTTAGTATCCATAAAATCCCCCATACGATATAGTTTAAATCATGATTTTTGAATTGTCAATCATACGCCTGGCAGGGCCACTTGACAATGAGCATAGTATAGGGCATTATAATGCCAAGGAAATTCCGGCGAAGTTTCAGGGGGAAATGATGGAATTACAATACACGTATTGGCAAGGGAACGACGGATGGCTTGTTGGCTATCTCAATATTTGGCCCGATCATATGACTCAGGGAAAAACAATAACAGAACTTGAAGAAATGCTCGCCGACCTTTACGAGTTTTATAAAGAGGAAAAGATAGAGAAAAAAGTTGGAACTTTGAAGGTTTCAGCATAAAAAACGGATCAAGTTCCTCGCCATCCCGATATTGAAGAATACTTGGCCCGAAGCATTATAAAAAATCTTTCATAGCCCCGGACCAAACTCCTTTATATCACACTACCGTATCCAGGACCCCCAGCCAATCTAAAGATTGGCTGTCCATTATCGGGTGCGGTGGCTTTTACCGGGGTCCACGCCTGTGCTAAACTTACTGTAGACACGCTGCGCGTGCGGTTACCGGGCGCCCTCCGGGTACAAAATAACCTGCGTAGGCCCCCGCGGCAGAAGCTGCCGGCAGATGTTCTGTATATCTGCGGGGGTAACTGCGTCGTAGAAGGCGGGGCGCTTGTCGAGTGTGCTGAGAGGGCCGTTCAACATCACTGCCAGGCCGGTGTATTTTTGGGCGATGTTGGAATTGCTCTGCATGGATTCTTCGTGGCTTTTTTTCAGGGCCTCTACTGCCTTGGTAAAGGTGTCCCGGTCGATGGTTCCCGCCTGTATCAATTCAAGCTGTTTTACTACCGCACTGGCGAGATCCGGCGCCCGGCCGGGATCGCAGGCAAAAACGCTCTCCATAAGAAGTTCGCCGTCGGGGGGCAGCGGCGAAAGGGACGCTCCGGCGTATACACTATACACGCCGCCCAGTTTTTCCCGAATTTCTTCGGTAAGTTTGATGTCCAGGTATTCGGTTAACACTTTCGCCGCTGCGTTGCCTTGTTCGGTAAAGGTTTCCGGTTTGGACCAGGCCATGAAGACCATGCTCTTTTCTTCTTTGCCCTTATAGATCGATTTGTTGAGTTTCCCCGGACGGGTAACAGTACTGTCCCCAAAGGTGTTCCAGGTTTCTCCTTTGGGTATGGACGCCAAATACGTTTCGGTGTAGGAACGAAGGGCGTCGATGTCGAGGTTCCCGGTGAATACAAAGGTGTAGTCTGCGGGGTTGAGGGCGCGGGTCAGGAAGTTCCGGGCCTGCGTTATGTCTACCCGTTCCAGAGACGCCGCCTCCAAAGGCCGGAAGTGGTAACTGTCCCCGTAAATGGTTCTGGTCACTTCATCACTGAACACCGCTTCGGGGTTTTCGCTGCGCTGGGCCAGACTGGTACGGTACTGATCCAGCAGGGCTTGTACCGCGTCACTTTCGATCCGGGGCTGGGTAAAGGTTAGATACAACAGCTCGAACAGGGTCTTAAGGTCCCCGGTGGTGGAGGAACCCTGCACGGACCGGGAGAAATACGTGGTGGAGAAGGACAGGGATACCTGCTTATCGGTGAGTTTTTGTACCAACTCTGCGCGGGAGTAGGGGCCGACTCCCGAGGCGCTTGCCATTTCCGCCGCCAGGCTTACGGAGACATCTTCTTCTTCCGATGCAACAGTGATACCACCGCGGGCCATAGCGTTGAGAATGATCTCGTTGTTCTTGTTGGTTGTTTCTTTCAGGATGATTTTTGCGCCGTTACTCAATTCCCAGAGTATTGCCCCCGCTTCATCGTCCCGGCTTTCACTGACGATGGCGCCCGGCTCCGGCTCCCGGTCTAAAAGTTCACTTGCTACGACTGTTTCTTTGGGTCGTTCAATTTTCGCTTTTCTGCTGTCCACGATGATCTGTTTTACTTCTTCTCCTGTGGGGAGGTTCGCCTGTTCCGCGTCCGGGGCGATAATAAGCAGCGTAAGATCATCAGAGGCGAAGTAGTTTTTTGCTGTTGCGGCAATTTCCTTTGCGCTGATGTTGGGGAGCAGTTTGGTAACCGCCGCCAGTTCCCACTCAATATCCGCAGCATTCCTGCTGTTCAAAAAATGGCTGGTAAATTCGGCTATGTAGCGATTGGACTCCTGCCGGTCCTGTTCCGATGCCATCCGCGTCAGGTCCGAAACAAGGGAGCGTTTGGCCCGGTCGATTTCGGCGTTGGTAAAACCGTAACGGCATATCGATTCTTTTTCCCGCAGTATCGCTGTCAGACTTTCCCGTGCATTGCCGGGTTTGGCGATAGCGACCATCTCATAAAACCGAGATTCCCGGCCCCACCGGGTTTCCCAAACCCCCGCGCCGGTATAGGGCGTTTCGGGTTTGTCGGTTGCCTCGTCAATACGGGTGGAAATAATCCGGTCGATTAGCTCATCAATGACCCCCTGCCGGTAGGACGACAGGGTTCCTGTCAGGGGTTTGGGCTTGGCCTTGTAATACGCATCGATCCGGGTGTGGGGATATTCGGGGTCGGTGATGATCTCTACCTGGAGGCGGCCTTTTTCCGGCAGCGGTAGTTCGTAGTACGGCCGGTCGAGGGGCGTGTCCGGGGCTGTGGCGGTAACATGGGCGGCCAGTTCCGCTTCCAGAGCGGCGGCGTCAAAATCACCTACCAGAATGATCGCCATGTTATCGGTGCGGTACCATGTCTTATAGAAGTTTTGCAGCCGTTCCGCCGGGGCGGTCTGGATAATGTCGGGAAGGCCGATGGGCAGCCGTTCCGCATACGGGGAGCCCGCAAGGAGTATGGGGATGCTCTTCCGCTGAACCCGTTCACCCGCACCGAGCCGGGTCCGGTGTTCTTCCATAATAACGCCCCGCTCATCGTCCACATCCGCCGGGGCAAAGGTGACGGCATGGCTCCAGTCGTCGATAACCGCCAGTGCCTTATCGGGCAGCCGTTTAAGGCCGTCATCACCTGATTCCACCGGGACTTCGATGCCGAAGACGGTTGCGTCAAAGGAGGTATAGGCGTTTACATCCGCGCCGAAACGCATTCCCAGCGAGCGGAGGTAATTCAGCAATTCCAGTTCGGGGAACCGGGTGGTGCCGTTAAAGGCCATGTGCTCCACAAAATGGGCAAGGCCCTGTTCATCATCAGTTTCCAGCACCGACCCGGCGTTTACCGCCAGGGTCAGGAACGCCCGGTTTTCGGGCTTGGCATTGTGCAAAATGTAGTACCGCAGTCCGTTGGGGAGGGTGCCGGTGCGGGCGTTGGCCATAAACGGCACCGGATCGCCGCCTTGTCCGAGGCCGCCGTAAATGTCGCCGCGGGCGGTACAGGCGGTAACCGCCAGCGCGAGGGCCGCCAGCGCCGCAAACACTACGGCGTGGCGGGAACTTTTTTGTGCGATAAACGCAGATTTAGGGGGAAAGATTTTATTTGTCATGGTTCAAGTATACTGGAATGGGGGGAATATAAAAATAGGCGCGGGCAACCCCCGGTTGCCCTCCTTTTTTTAAGCGGAGCCCAAAGGGCGCTAGCAGCCTGTCGCACTTTCCCAGGGGATCGCCACACACCGACAAAATATGGTAAAAAGGGGGTATGGGAATACGATTTGTGGAGATAGATCGGGAGACGCCGATGCTGATACCGGTAGATTTACGGGAAT
>BNVD01000142.1 GCA_025997835.1 Spirochaetia bacterium | reverse complement strand
ACGGACACTTCATCATAAGCGAACTAAGGCCGAAAGCTCAATACGCCGTTTCCGCGAAGAAACCGGACTACGAAACCGTTGATATGACCATCGCCTACACCGATCCCTCCCATGTACTCTATATCCATATACTGTCGGGGGATCAGCTTTTAACCGAAGCGGGCGAAGCAATCCGGGACAAGAACTGGCAGAAAGCAGAATCCCTGTTATCCCGCGCCCATAATGCGGGGGCAAATCGGGCGGCAACACACTATCTGCAAGGCATTCTTGCCTGGCGCCGGGAACAGTACGATGAAGCTCTTTCCATTCTTACCGCCCTGACAAAGACAGAGAAGAACGCCCCCTATCTCTATCTTTTTATCGCCGACATCCACCAATACCACACCGGCGATACCGCTCAGGCAAAGGCAAATCTGCAAAAGTTTCTTGCCCTGCGTTACGATCCCGGTGTTGAGAAGCGGCTGCGGGAACTGTGAGGGGCATTAAATCATTTGGTATTTTGTGTACTCGATCTCTTCCTCCTCTCCTGCGCCGCTGCGCCCGCGCCCATCCCCGGCGCTGTATACGGCCGCGGAAAACGAAACGGACCTCTTCAAAAAAGCATTGCGTTTGAGCGCGGCAGAACAGTACGCCCGCCGCGCCGATTTTGAAGCTGCCGATACCTTTGGACAGATCCTCTACCCTGCACGGATGAACGCCGTCTTTGCCGGTGTGCGCAGTAATAGTGCGTCCCTCCCGGAAAAGATAGAAACCGCCCGCGGAAACGCTGCGGTTTTCATCGAATGCCCGGCAGACTTTGAATCGCTCATCGTCAGCGCTTTTTCCCGCGCCATCACCGCCTGTGGCTTCCCGGTTACCAGGACCCGCACCGTCGCCGCCGTCTGCACTACCACGGTTGACGAAGGAAAGCAGCAGCGCGACCTGGGTATCTTTTACTTCCCTTCGCTACAGGCGGTATTTACCGGCAGTTCCGGCGTACTGTTTACCTATAACGCCTCCGCCGAACGGGCGAGCGCGGTAACCCCTGACGTAGCCGCCCGGCGGGCATACACCGCCCTGGCCGAAGCCGTACAAAAATCCTTCTCCGCGGAATTCAACGCAAACGCCGTAAGGAATCGCTGACATTGCGATTCCCCCTTGACCATTTCCCCCTCCCCATGCTAATCTGTCCAGCAGTTCTATAATCCACAATAAGGAAGTTACCAGTATGAATCCATTTCACCTGTATCAGCTCATGGGCGTCCCGCCTGAGGGGGCGGGAGCTGCCGGAGGGGGCAGTTTTATCACCACCCTCATCCCGTTTGCCCTTATCATCGTCATTTTTTACTTTTTTATCATCCGGCCCCAGAACAAGAAGCAGAAGGAAACCCAGCGTATGCTGAGTGCCCTCAAGAAAGGGGACAAGGTGGTCACCATCGGGGGAATCCACGGGACGATTGACAAGGTTAAGGAAAGCACGGTGGTCATCAGGGTTGATGATACTGCCAAGCTGGAATTTAGCCGGTCTGCCATTTCTTCGGTTACCACCGAGGGCAAGGCGGAAAAAATCGAAGAAAAAGCTGACGAAAGCGCAGACGAGTCCAAGAATTAGTTACGGAGGCGGACAATGAGCAAACGGTATCGGTTTATCATAGTCCTGGTGACGGTGGCGGTATGTTTTATCTTCTTATACCCCACTATCCGCTGGTATTTTATGGTACCCAGGGAAGACAAGGCTATTGCTTTGGGTTCCCGGGAGCAAATCAAGGAATATTCCACCCTAACTGCCCAACTGGGGCTGGAAGCGCTGCTTTCCGCCGCACGGGCAGGGGAAGATGTGCCTGAAAACCTCATCTTTCTGGTTTCCCCCGCAAAAAAGATATACAAGGACGAGAAGCGGGCCGCCCCGGACAAATGGGACGCCTCCGCGGTGCTTTCCGCCTTTGGCAGCCGCCAGGAAGCGCTGGATGCCATCGAAGCCCGGTACCGGCAGGACATTTTCGCCCTTAAGGACCTCCAGAAGAGTGCGGTCCAGTTGGGGCTCGACCTTTCCGGGGGCCTTTCAATCATCCTGCAGACCGATATGGACGCCTATGCGGAAAAGCTGGGGCATATCCCGAATGATGAGGAACGGTCCGGCGCGGTGAATCAGGCTCTGGAGGTGCTGAACAGCCGTATCGACCGTTTCGGCCTTACCGAGCCGGTGATACGGCGGCAGGGCACGGACCAAATCTACGTGGAAATCCCCGGTACCGCCGACCCTGAACGGATCAACTCCATCATCATGGGGCGGGGGGGGCTTGCGTTCCACATGGTGGATCAGGACGCGGCCGCTGCCTTTAACAACTATTACGCCCAGAATCCTACTACGACCTTTGACAACAACGGGAATCTGCGGGATCCCACCATCATCCCGTCCGATGTGGTGGTCCGGGGGGTCTATGCCAAGGACCGCTACGGCCTGGACGAAAGGACGGGCTATACGGTAATAAAGCGGGAAGTCGGGCTGGACGGTAACCATATCCGCAGTGCGGTGGTCGAACGGAATAACCTGGACGGCCGGCCGGAAGTTACCTTCCTGCTGGATGCCGAGGGGGGGGAGATTTTCTACCAGCTTACCTCCGCCAATGTGAACAAGCCTCTGGCTATCGTGCTGGACGACCGGGTTAAGTCCCAGGCCAATATCCAGACCGCTATCCGGGATTCGGTGCGGCTTACCGGGTTCGGCCAGGAGGAGGCGAATAACATCGCCCTTACTCTGCGGACCGCCGCGTTGCCGGTGGAACTGGAAGTGGCCAATCAACAGACTATTGGCGCCTCAATGGGGGAGGATACCATCAGGCAGGGGCTTTTCGCGCTTGTCGGCGGCCTCGTCGCGGTGTTGATCTTCCTCGTTATCTTCTATAAAGGGGCGGGGATTAACGCCGTGGTGGCGCAGGTCCTCAACTTCTACTTTATGGGCAGTGTTCTTTCGGCGTTTAACTTCACCCTCACCCTGCCGAGTATCGCCGGGTTCATCCTGACCATCGGTATGGCGGTTGATGCCAACGTAATCATCTTTGAACGGATGAAGGAGGAACTGCGTCTCGGCAAGGGCCGCAGGGCCGCGGTGGACGCGGGGTTCGACAAGGCTTTTTGGGCCATTATGGACTCCAACATCACCACCTTTATCGCCGCCCTGTTCCTGTCCCAGCTCGGTTCCGGGCCCATTCAGGGGTTCGCGGTGAGCTTGGCTATCGGGGTATTCTCCTCGGTATTTACCGCCCTCTTCGTCTCCCGGCTTATCTTCGACTTTGGGACCGATGTGATGAAGAGCAAGGGCCTTTCCGTAACCTGGAGGAAGATTAAATGAAACGGATCATACCCTTTTCAAAGTTTTTTGCCCCTGCGGCGGTGTTTTCCGTTATTTTGATTGCGGCGGGTCTTGCGGGCTACGTGGTCAAGGACGGTTTTAACCTGGGCGTCGACTTTCAGGCCGGCCTGATTCAGGAAGTGCAGTTCGCCCCCACGGCGTTTAGTCTGACGTACTCGGGGCAGGGGAACGCCACGGTCTCTTATGACCGCAATAATCTGTACATTGTGCTTTCCGGCGCGGGGGTGGAAGGGGTAACCCATACCTTCCCCTACGCTCAGTACCCCGCCATCGGCGATTTCACCGCTTCTTTTTCCCAGGTGGAAGGGCTTGCGGTTTCGACTTCGGCACCTGCGGGAGCGCTTACCGCTACGCTGATTCAGAGTGCCCAGGGGAACCCCGTGCTGGGAGAGGATCCCTATGTGGTCCATTACCTTCCTGCGGGGAGCGAGCCCATCCTTATTGAGGATGTGCGGAGCAGTCTTGAGGCTTTGGGAACGGTTTCGGTTCAGTCTCTGGGCGCCCCCTCTGACCGCCACTTCATGATCCGCATGGAAGACAGCGAGCTTGACGGGGGTGGCGCGGTTCCCGCAGAGAAGATCATCTCCGCCCTCGAGGAGCGCTTCGGTACGGGCGGGGTAGCGGTTACCCGGTCGGACTATGTGGGCTCCCGCTTTTCCAAAGAGCTTTCAAACCAGGCCGGGTTCCTCATGCTGCTGACCCTGCTCCTCATTCTGGCCTACGCCTCAATCCGGTTTAAGCCCCAGTTCGCCATCGGCGCGGTACTGGCCATTGCCCACGATGCCCTGATCATGGTGGCCTTTATCGCCTGGACCCGGATGGAATTCAACACCACCACCATTGCCGCCATCCTTACCATTCTGGGGTACTCGATCAACGACACCATCGTTATCTTTGACCGTATCCGGGAGACCCGGCGCATCTACCCGGACGATACCTTTGTAGCTGTCCTGGACCGGGCGCTGTCGGAAACCCTGGGCCGTACCATCATCACCACATTGACCACCATGCTGGCGGTTCTGTCCCTGTTCATATTCACCACCGGTTCCATGAAGGACTTTGCCCTGGCGCTTTTGGTGGGGATGGTTTCGGGGGTTTATTCCACGATTTATATCGCATCGGGGTTCACGAACTTCTGGGATGTTATGTCCAAAAAGCGGGCGGCGAAGAAGCGGGCTCTAACCGCAGCGGCCCCTGCGGCGGTGAAGGCGTAAACGGAGCGATAGTGCAGTGAAGACGAAAGCGGGGGAGGGTGGCCTTTCCCGCTTTTTTTGTTTGGTTGTTTGGGTAACCGTATATGAAACTAATCAAAGCCGAAGTCTTGGGCTATTGCATGGGGGTGCGCCGGGCGGTGGAAATGGCTTACCGGGAAGCGGATAGGGTGGCCGCCGGCCCCGGTGATTCCCGCCGGGTGTATACTATGGGTCCCCTCATCCATAATCCCCAGGTTCTTGAAGACCTGCGCCGCCGGGGTGTGGCTGTTCTGGACGAAGATGCCCTCCCCGGAGATTTGCAGGATGCGGTGGTCATTATCCGGGCTCACGGTATTACCCCTACGCTTGAGGCGGAACTGGTCATGCGCGGCGCCTGTTTGATTGACGCCACCTGCCCCAAGGTCAAGGCCAGCCAGATGAAGGCCCGTGCCTTAAGTGAGGCGGGGTACCGAATTTTTCTTGCGGGGGAACGGCGCCACGGGGAAGTTATCGGCATTCAGGGCTTTGCCCCCGGCTGTATTATCGTGGCGAACCGGGAAGAAGCGGAAGCCGCCGCAGAAAAACTTTTCCGCGGTTTTGGGCGTTCCCGCGATGGTGATGCCCCTGATTCACCCAAAACGGCGCTTATCGCCCAAACCACCCTATCCCCGGAGGAGTATCAGGCCATAGGGGAGGGGATTGCGAAATTTTTCCCACAGGGAGAAATAGTCAACACCATCTGCAAGGCCACCCGTGACCGGCAGGACGCATTGAAACGGCTCTGCGCCGAAGTAGACGCGGTGATCATCGCCGGAGGCCGGGAGTCGGCCAACACCCGGCGGCTCCTCGCCATCGCCCAGGCGCAGGGGAGGCCCGCATGGCTCGTGGAGTCTGCCGCGGACATTTCAGGCGGCCTCGCCGGGGAAATCGCCGCGTACCCCAGAGTGGGCTTAAGCGCCGGGGCTTCCACGCCCGATGGGGTGATTGAGGCTATTGAAGGGGCGTTGTTATGAAGGGGAGATACTACAGTCCAATTGCCCTCATAATCTCCCCCTTAAACCGCGCAAACTCAGGCGACAACGCAAAATCCTTCGACCGGGGCCGCGCCGGGAGAATGTCGATACTCGCCGTTATCC
>BNVD01000141.1 GCA_025997835.1 Spirochaetia bacterium | reverse complement strand
AGATGGGGAAGATACGGGTGGGGCATTTCCGGCGGTTAAAATGAGAATTGCTGCAACTGGCTTGCCTATCTCAGGTACGCCGCCAATATCCTTTGGTAATCCTCCACGGTCTCCGCGTGGACCAGCTTATCCCGTAGCCGCGCACCCCCGGCTATGCCCGGACTTCCCTGGTCTCCGTTGGAGCCCTGGTCTCCGTTGGAGCCCTGGTCTCCGTTGGAGCCCTGGTCTCCGTTGGAGCCCTTGGCTCCTTTGGTGTACGCGCAGAACTGCTTCCGCATCTCCCGGCAGGCTGCGGCTTCGCCGGTGTCGGCGGCTAACAGGAGCAGGTGCTGAAAGGCGGTATCGATCCGTTCCGCCGGGGAGGGCGGTGTGTAGGTCCCGGTGGTAAGCAATGAGCGCGTCGCGGGAAAGATGAAGGGGTTGCCCTCGGCGCCGCGGGCGAACATGACTGCCGCGCAGCCGGTTTCCCGGAGCATACGTTCCGCGTCTTCCGGGGAAAAGAGGTCACCGGACCCGGCCACCGGCACCGCAAGCGTAGAGGCCAGATCGGCTATGTGGGACCAGTCGCTGATGCCGCCGTAGCCCTGGGCGCGGGTCCGGGGGTGGAGGGTTACCAGTGCCGCCCCGGCATCCACGGCGGCGGCGGCCGCTTCCCGGTAATTGATGGAACTCGCGTCCCAGCCGGAGCGGATCTTCACCGTTACCGGCACACTGCCCAGCGCTTCCGCCGAAGCACGGACCACCGCCGCCACGATCCGGCCCAGCTTCGCCGGGTCCCGCATCAGTGCCGAACCGGCCCCGGCCTTTACCACCTTGGGCACCGGACACCCGCAGTTGATGTCCACCAGATCCGGTTTAAGCGGGGCCAACCGCAATGCTGCCCGGTACATCACCTCCGGCTCCGCACCAAAAAGCTGAATGGCGTACCGCTTCTCGTTGTCCCCCCGGCGTATCAACAGGCCCGTCTTTGACCGGGTAATGTCCTGCGGCCCCCGCACCAGCGCCTCCGCGGAGGCCAACTCGGTATAGCTAAAGTCCGCCCCCATAGCGGCGCAGATAGACCGGAACGCCCGGTCGGTATACCCGGCTACAGGGGCGAGAAAGAGGTTACCCGGAAGGGAAAGGGAACCAATCGTGACAGGGTGGTATAAACTCATCTTCCAGGGGCCTCCCCCGCGCAAGCGGGCTCATGGACACAAAGAAAAATGAAGAAATTCAACCACTAAGCCGCCCAGGGGCAGCGGGGCACATCAGACCTTTGGTCTGCGAACACGAAGCAGGAAGAAAGATAATGATTCTTCCTCCTTCTCCCCTTCGTGTTCTTTGTGTCCTTCGTGGTTTTTATTCATCTTCTTATTCGTCAAACTTCAGTCTAACGGACTTTAGTCCAACAGACTTCAGTCTGACGGCAGACCGAAGAAGCGGTTGGAGTTCTCCCAAAGGGCGGCGGCCAGGTCCTCATCGCTCATTTCCAGCATTTCGGCCAGGAAGTGGGCGGTCATGGGCAGGTACTTGGGCATATTCCGCTTGCCCCGGTAGTCTGCGGGAACCATGAAGGGGCTTTCGGACTCGATCAGGATACGCTCCAACGGCAGTACGCCGATGGTTTCGTGGAGGTTCCGGGCGTTCCGGTAGGTCAAATTCCCGGCGAAGGAGAAGTAGAGGTTCAGGTTTAGGGCTTTTTTGGCGTATTCGGCGTCCTCGGAGTAGCAGTGGAGTACACCGCCCTTGGGGGGCAGCCGGTCCTTGAGGATGTCCAGCACGTCGTGACCCGCGTCCCGGTTGTGGATAATCACCGGTAAATTCAGCTTGGTCGCCAGATCGAGCTGGGTAATAAAGAGTTCCACCTGGGAATTTTTGTCCCCAAACCTTCGGTAATAGTCCAGACCGATCTCCCCTATGGCGATTACCCGTGGAAGCTGGACGTTCTGTTCAATCGTTTGAATCCACCCTCTCCCGGGGTTCTGGACCTCCGATGGGCTGACCCCAACGGCGTGATACACATTGGTTGAGGATTTAAGGTTATCGTAGATCTTTACAAAGTCGTGGAGGCTGTTACATATCGAAACAAGCCGCGAGACAGACGCCTGGCGGGCCTCCTGAATAACGATCATCTGTTCAATAGGGTCCTCACAAATGAGCCCTACGTGGGCGTGAGTATCAAAATACTGCATTGCTTTTTCCACAAGATAAGGATTTTAAGATTTTTCCAAACTGGATATGTTCCTAGTATAGCATAGAATTCTCCCGCCGTCAACTGCGATTAAAATCACTTTGATTAAAAATCATGTTCGTTCGAAACCCGCAGCCGCCAATAGAATCACACCGTGCCTATTGGATTATGACAGAAGTCATTTATTTGCCATTATCCGGTGATGAAAAAATTGAAACAGGCCGTATATATGACTATATTAGGTATATATATTTTGTGGCAACCTGGGGTCAACCTGAATCAGGAGTATTGGAGTAATTCATGGTACGCATTGTCGTTGTTATGGAAGATCAAAATGAACAGGACAGGATTGAAGCAATATTGAGCGGCTGGTCCGATTTTATCATCGCAGGGCGGGCAAAGGATGGCTGCGATGCCATCTGTGTGGTGAATACCCTCAAGCCGGACATTCTGCTGGCGGATGAACAGCTATCTTTTTTTGACGGGGCGGGCCTGCCGTTTGCCCTGCGGCATTGGTCACCTCAAACCAGGATCATCATTCTGACTTCCTGCCGGGAAAACCCGCTGGTCCTCAAGGCGATTAGCAACGGCGCGGCGGGGTATCTTCCCAAAAACGCCCCGCCGGACATTTTTATCGCAGGAATCAGGATTGTGTATCATGGATGCGGCCTGATGAGCCCGGAAATCGCCGCTATGGCCCATCGCATGTTTCCCCCGTCCCGGAAAGAACGGCACTACTCCCACAAGTCCTTGCAGATGGTGAACACGGCAGTCCATCTGCCAAATCACATTTCCCGGCAGGAAGTGCGGCTTATCACCTATATAGGCCAGGGGCTTTCGACCAAAGAAATGGCCGAACGGCTGCGGCTGACCACCGGAACCGTTCGGAACTATATCACCATGATCCTGCATAAGATGAAAATGCGGAACCGGGCGGAGATTGCCGTATACGCCCATAACATGGGGCTGGTAGAAAGCGGCATGGCTATGCCGGCGAGTTAAAATATCAATAATGGATATGCTTCATCAATAACTACTATGGCGGGAATACTGATCCTCCGGTACTATGAAAGTGTAAGGGGGAAGCATGAAAACCGTATGCGGAATCGATTTGGGGACCCAAAGCTGTAAGGTTGTGGTCTACGATTATGAGAAAAAGGCGGTCCTGGCCCGTACCACCGCCCCGGTAGACATGATTGCCGAGAATGACGGTACCCGCGAGCAAAAGGCCGAGTGGTACGACGCCGCCCTGCTGACCTGTTTTACCGGCATTGACGCGAATTTACGCCAATCCATCGCCGCTATCGGCGTTTCCGGCCATCAGCATAGCCTGGTCCCCCTGGATGAGGCGGGGAAGCCCCTCTACAACGTCAAGCTCTGGTGCGATACCGCCACCGTGTCTGAATGCGAGCAACTTACCAAAGCCGCTGGCGGCGAGGCGAAGCTCATTGCCGAAACCGGCCTCCCCATGCGCCCCGGCTACACCGCCCCCAAGGTCCAGTGGCTCAAAAACCACAAGCCTGAAGCCTTTGCCAAACTGCAACACATCCTTTTATCCCACGACTATATCAATTTCCTGCTCACCGGGGAGTACCGTGCCGAATACGGCGACGCCTCCGGGACAGCCCTTTTTGATGTGCGAAAACGGCAATGGTCTTCCATTGTATGCAACCTTATCGACCCCAAGGTGGCAGGCTGTCTGCCCAAGCTGATTTCATCGGACCAAAGCGCCGGGAAGGTCTCCGCCGCGGCTGCCCAAAAGTACGGTATCCCGCAGGGAGCGGTGGTCGCCGCCGGGGGTGGGGACAACATGATGGGCGGTATCGGTACCGGTACGGTCCGGGACGGCTCCCTCACCATGAGCCTGGGAACTTCCGGCACCCTGTTCGGCTACTCCAATACTCCCGTAATAGACCCAACGGGTAACCTTGCGGCGTTCTGTTCATCTACCAACGGCTGGCTCCCTCTGCTCTGCACCATGAACTGTACGGTCGCCAGCGAAGAATTCCGCGACCTGTTGGGGCTGGACGTTAAAGCCTTTGATGCCGAAGCGGCCAAGGCTCCAATAGGCGCGGACGGCATCGTAGTCCTCCCCTTCTTCAACGGCGAGCGGACCCCGAACCTCCCCAACGGGCGGGCCAGCATCAACGGCGTGACCGCCGCCAACTTTAACCGGCAAAACCTGGCCCGTGCGGCGCTTGAGTCGGCGATCTTCGGCATGAGGATAGGCCTTGAAGGGTTCAATGAACTGGGCTACAAGGCGAAGGAAATACGGCTCACCGGCGGCGGGGCGAAAAGCCCCCTCTGGCGGTCCATTGCCGCCAACGTGATGAACCTGCCGGTTTGCATTCCCGCCGGGGATGCGGACGCCGCGCTGGGCGGCGCTATTCAGGCGTTGTGGGCGCTGGAACGGCAGACCAACCCCAACGCCTCGATAGAAGCGCTGGTGGATGCCCATGTAGTACTGGAAGGAGGCGCGACGGTCAAGGCCGATCCCGCATCGGTGGCCGCGTACAACAAGGCCTACGGGGAATACTCCCGGTATCTTGGGGCGTTAAGCCCGCTCTATAAAAACAGCTAAAAACTTCAGTTTTTAGCTGTTTATTCATTAAAAAAGCATTTGCGCAGTCTTGAGACGAGCAAATGCAAGGGCGCGGTAAAAACCAACCGGGTTTTTGCCGCGCCCATAGATAAATTTTTGGAGGCAAATTATGGCAGACTATTTTGTGGGGAGCAAAGAATACTTCCCCGGTATCGGAAAAATCAAGTATGAGGGGCCCAAGAGTGACAACCCGCTGGCGTTCAAGTATTATGACGCGGACAAACTGGTGGGCGGCAAGAAGATGAAGGATCACCTTCGTTTCGCCGTAGCCTACTGGCACAGCTTCTGCGCCGACGGCACGGACCCCTTCGGTTCCGCCACCCAGGCCCATCCCTGGATCGTGGACGCGAAAAGCCCCATCGAAGCGGCGGAACACAAGCTGGACGCGGCGTTTGAGTTCTTCACCAAGTTGGGCGCCGAGTACTACGCCTTTCACGACCGGGACATTGCCCCAGAAGGAGCCACCCCCGCGGAAAGCGAGAAGATACTGCAAGGCATCGTTGCCAAAGCCAAGGATCGGCAGAAGGCCACCGGGGTCAAACTCCTCTGGGGTACGGCAAATGTCTTTACCAACCCCCGGTTTATGAACGGCGCCGCCACCAACCCCGAATTCGGCGTAGTCGCGTTAGCGGCCGCCCAGGTTAAGGCGGCCATTGACGCCACCATAGAGCTGGGCGGACAGGGCTACACCTTCTGGGGCGGCCGGGAAGGCTACATGAGCCTCCTCAACACGGACCTTAAACGGGAAAAGGACCACCTCGGCGCGTTCCTCGCCGCCGCCCGTGACTACGCCCGCGCCCAGGGCTTTAAGGGCGTGTTCTACATTGAACCCAAGCCCATGGAACCCACCAAGCACCAGTACGACTACGATGTGGAAACCGTCATCGGCTTCCTCCGCCACTACGGTCTGGACAAGGACTTCCGCACCAACATTGAGGCC
>BNVD01000140.1 GCA_025997835.1 Spirochaetia bacterium | reverse complement strand
CATCCGGTGCCGCTACCTGAGGCTGTTCAAGCTCATGGTCCCGGAACTCTACCTTGGCAAGACCACCTCCGAGCTTTCCCGCTTCCTGGGCAGCATCCTCAACCCCGACCTGACCCGCTCCGTCCGCCGGGATTATCCCACCCCCTCCAACACGATAAAAAGGATCATGACCGATCTCAACCTCCTTAAACTGGTCCATTACACATCAGGCGGCGCCGAAGAAGTCTGGGAACTAACCGAATACGGCAAAGAACTCTACACCCTCTACCGCCTCCGCCAGTTTGAACACGCCGTGACCGCCGCCCCCACTCAAAAAGAAGGGTCATTGCCGGAGGGTACGCCTCAGCCTAAAGCGGTGATACAATCTGATGAAGCGGTACCTTCTATGGAAGCGTGATTCCAAAAGCCGCCAACGTATGTATTTTTATCAAATTGCCCCTCCGCCGACACCGGTTTTCAAAAAAAGTTGCAAAAATTTTCATTTTTCTCTCGACAAAATTTAAAATTCTGTTTATTATAACTAGTATGCTTAAACCTACAGATTATATCGCCGATTGGCCGGATATGCCCTATCCGAATTTTAGCGCATTTCTTGATGGAATTACGGGAGAATGGCAGGATAAAACCGCTATTTTTTATCGTGCGGGGAAACAGAAGGAATTTACCACCTGGTCGTACAAGCGGTTTGGCGCCGAATGTAAACGGGTTGCACGGGGGCTTCTGGCTGCGGGGCTCAAAAAAGGGGACCGGGTGGTGCTCTGGGCGGAAAATCGCCCCGAATGGATGGCCGTCTGGATGGGAACCGCTATCGCCGGGTGTACCATTGTGCCGGTGGATTTTCTGGTATCCGAAAAAGAGTGCGCCAATATCATCAAGATAACCAGAGCCAAGGCCTTTTTCTACTCTGCCCGGAAGCAGGAGTTCGCCGAATCCCTGGCGTCTCAGGGTATAAAGATTGATATTCTGGCCTGCGTCAGCAATGACGGCAACCCCGCTTTCGACAGCTTCGGCACGGACGCCGCTTCCCAACCGCTTCCCGCCGCTTCGGAAATCGGCGAGCAGGATCCCGCTTCGATAGTATTCACTTCCGGTACCACGGGCTTTGCCAAAGGGGTCACCCTGTCTCACAAGGCGATTATCGCCAACACCAGTGCCGCGGTACGGTCCCTCCGGGCCGTTCCCTCAGATATCTTCATCAATGTACTGCCCTTACATCATACCTATCCCACCACCTGTTCCTTCATGGCGCCGCTGTCCTGCGGGGCGGGGATCATCATCGTGGAAAAACTGGTGGGCAAGGTGGTCATCGACGACATCCACGACGCCGGGGGAACCTTCCTCATCGCCGTGCCCCTGCTCTACGACAAGGTAATGGCCGCCATCAATCAGGGTTATCAGAAATTGCCCGGCATAGTACGGGCGATACTGGACCTCCTGCGGAAAACCGCCCTCAAAAGGGCCAATCAGGGGAACTTTGAATACGGACAGAAGGTGTTTAAGTTCATCCGCAAGAAAGCCGGGCTCGAATCAATCCGCATCATGGTCGCCGGCGGCGGCCCCCTAAGCCCCGCTACGGCGAATTTCTTCGATTCCTTTGGTTTCAACATCGTCCACGGCTATGGGATGAGTGAAAACAGCCCGCTTATCAGTGTGAACACCCCCCGGCACAAGAACAACGTGTCCGTGGGCCTCCCGGTAAAGTACACGGATGTCAAAATCGCCGGCAAAAACGAGGACGGCATCGGCGAAATCACCGTCAAATCCCCCTCTCTCATGCTGGGCTACTACGAAAACCCCGAAGCCACCGCAGAAGTCTTTACCGAAGACGGCTGGCTCAAAACCGGCGACCTGGGCTACATCGACAACCAGGGCTTTATCTACATCAGCGGCCGAAAAAAGAACCTGATCGTCAGTTCCGGCGGCAAGAACATCTACCCCGAAGAGATTGAAGCCCACTTCGACGGCTCAAGGGTCATCGGCCAAATCCTGATCATCGGCCGCAAGGAAGTGGAATACGGCGGCGAACAGATCTTCGCCGTGGTGGTCCCCAACTTCGAGACCCTGGAACAGGACTACCCCGGCAAAGAATTGACCGACGACTTCCTCCACGGCCTTATCAAACAGGAAATTGAGCAGGTAAACCGCACTCTGGTAGGTTACAAGAAGATTTCCGACTTCGCCGTCCGCCGGGAAGAGCTTGAAATGAACGCCCAGAAAAAGATCAAGCGGTTCTTGTACAAGAACTACGAGAAAGCGTAGGAGCCTGTTGCACTTGTGATTTTTTTTCTTTATTAAAATGCGCAAAGCGCAACAAACTCCTAGAAACAGGGGCGATCTGAACGAGATGAGCCCTTCGCCATACGACCTTCGGCCGCTTGCCAATAGGTATGGGTTTATTCCACCGGGAGCCGCTTCCACAGCAGTTAATGAAGTCGGCGGTGTGTCGTCATAGCGTGCGTTAATTTTCATGGCCGCCCCCGGAGACGCCGGGTAATGTCGTCGTAATCCCCATGGTACGGCACCGCCCTGCGCGCCGGTTGACCAAAAAATCTATTGTCTTCTATAATATGCTATGTCCTATCCTAAAGAAAATTCCAAAGGAGATTAGTATGATGAAAAGAAAGCTCTTTTCCGCGTTTGTTTTCGGCTGCATGATGATTGCAGTGGCTCTTGTGGGGTGCAAAAAGTCTGACGGCGCCGCAGGCGGCAAGCAGGTTATCAATCTGTGGAGTTTCACCGATGAAGTGCCCAAAATGCTTGACAAGTACAAGGAACTTCACCCCGGTTTTGCCGAAAAATACGACGTTAAGACGACCATCATCGCCACAACAGACGGCGCATATCAGCCGGCCCTTGACGCGGCGCTTTCGGGCGGCGGTAACGGTGCACCCGACATTTACACCGCCGAATCGGCTTTCGTACTGAAGTACTCCCAGGGGGATGCTTCACCGTATGCGGCGGCCTATGCGTCTTTGGGGATTGATGTCGATACGGCGCTTGCGGAAGCGGACATTGCCCAATATACGGTTGATATTGGTTCCCGCGGCGGCGAGCTGGTTGCTCTCGGCTTCCAGGCAACCGGCGGCGCGTTCATTTACCGGCGTTCCATTGCCAAAGCGGTCTGGGGAACCGACGACCCGGCGGTGATAAAAGCCAAAGTCGGACCGGGCTGGGATACATTCTTCGCCGCCGCCGCCGACCTTAAAGCCAAAGGGTATGGCATTGTTTCCGGTGACGGCGATATATGGCACGCGGTTGAAAACAGTTCCGACAAGGGCTGGCTTGTGAACGGTAGCCTCTACATCGACCCCAAACGTGAAGCGTTCCTGGACCTTTCAAAACGGCTTAAAGACAACGGCTACCACAACGACACCGAAGACTGGCAGGACGCCTGGTTCGCCGACATGAAAGGCGCCGGCGCAAAGCAGGTATTCGGCTTCTTTGGCCCCGCGTGGCTTATCAACTACGTTATGGCGGGTAATTCCGGCGGCACGAAACCCGGCGAGGGCACCTACGGCGACTGGGCGGTGTGCGAGCCTCCGGTGGGCTTCTTCTGGGGCGGCACCTGGCTTTTTGCCAACAAGGACAGCAAGGTAAAAGAGGCGGTCGCCGACATCATCAAATGGATTACGCTGGACTACTCCGAAACCGGGCTGCAGTATTACTGGGCCAACGGTACCCTTAACGGCCCCGGCGGCTCCAAGGACACGGTCGGTTCCGGTACGGTGATGAAAAACTCCGACGGTACGCTTCCCTTCCTCGGCGGCCAGAATATGTTTGACGCATTCGTACCCGCAGGACAGTTCGCCAACGGCAAAAACCTTACCCCGTACGACGAAGCAATCAACCTCGCCTGGCGCGGACAGGTACGGGAGTACAGCAACGGCAACAAATCCCGCGCTCAGGCGCTTGCGGACTTCAAACAGATGGTGGCGGACAACCTGGATATACGGTAGAGTATGCGCAATAGGCTTTGCCTACTGCGCATACTCCCTCGTTATACGACATTAAAATGTCGTATAACGCCCGGTTTGCGCCATTAAAACGGGCGCAAACCTTTAATTGGGGTGGGAGAAACGCCATTCATGGCGACAATTCTCCCGCTTTAGTATTCTTTCTTTAAGGAGAGCTTATGCGGCGTAGTACCAGCGACAGTTATGCAAAGTACGGGTATATCTTCTGTATACCCTTCCTGCTCGCGTTTCTTGTTTTTTCGTTATACCCCATACTGTATACCGCGATTATCGGGTTTACCGACCTGCGGGGTATGGGCAAAACGGGGTTTCACTTTTTAGCCAAACCATTTGAAAATTTTCAGCTGATTTTGCAAAACCCTTCGTTTCGTACATCCCTGAGTAACACGGCGTTGATTTGGATAATCAATTTTATTCCGCAGATAGCCCTCGCGCTGCTACTCACCGCGTGGTTTACCAATGAGCGCGTAAGAGTCAGGGGACAGGGGGCGTTCAAAGTGCTGCTCTATATGCCGAACATCATCACTGCGGCAACCATAGCCATACTGTTTAACTCCCTGTTCGCCTATCCCATGAGCCCGGTCAATCACCTTGCAATGAAATTCGGCTTTATATCAGAACCGGTGAATTTCCTGATTCAAAAGGGGACGGCCCGTGGTATTGTGGCGTTCATCCAGTTCTGGATGTGGTACGGCAGCACCATGATCGTACTTATCGCCGGTGTATTGGGCATAAACCCCGCACTGTTTGAGGCGGCGGCAATTGACGGCGCTACCGGTTTGCAGACCTTCTTCCGCATAACCCTCCCCAGTTTACGCACCATCCTGCTCTATACCCTTATCACCAGCATGATAGGGGGATTACAGATGTTCGATATACCGCGGCTCTTCCTCCTGGGGGGCCCCGATAATGCCACCCTTACGGCGAGTGTGTTTATTTTCAATCAGGCGTTCAGCGGAAGCTACCTGTACAACCGGGCCGCCGCCGCGAGTATGGTTATGTTCATTATTATTGCGGTATTGTCCGCGATACTGTTCTACGTTATGCGCGATAAAGACGCGGAAAAACTGAAGAAAGCGAAAAAAGAGTTCATAAGGGCGGCAAGGAGGCAGGCGGCATGAGTACCATAATCCGGCATAACGACATCATATCCCGTAATCTGATAAAGACGGTTATTTACCTTGTTTGTATTTTCCTGGCGATTTTAAGCATACTGCCCTTCTGGATTATGTTTATGAACGCCACCCGCAGTACCTTTGAAATCCAGCAAAGCGCAGTATCCCTGTTGCCGTCAAAGTACTTTTTCAGCAACTGGTCCATACTGCTGGGAAAAAGTTTTAACCCCCTGGTTGGCTTTGTAAACTCCCTGCTTGTTTCCTCAGGCGCTACCATCTGCGCGGTGTACTTTTCATCCCTCACCGCGTATGCGCTGGTGGCATATACGTGGAAAGCACGGGACGCGTTTTTCACCTTTATCATGTGCGTACTGATGATACCCGCCCAGGTTGCGGGCATAGGCTTTTACCAGTTTATGTACAGCATTCACTGGACAAACAGCCTTTGGCCGCTGATACTGCCCGCGATAGCCGCGCCTGCAATGGTGTTTTTTATGCGCCAGTATCTGCTTTCCGCACTGTCCCTTGAAATCGTACAAGCGGCCCGCATAGACGGATCGGGTGAGTTTGCGACCTTCAACAAGATTATTCTGCCCATCATGAAGCCCGCCATCGCAACCCAGGCGATTTTCTCCTTTGTCGGC
>BNVD01000139.1 GCA_025997835.1 Spirochaetia bacterium | reverse complement strand
TCCTTGACGTAGAGGATCGTCGCTTCGGTTACCTTCTCCAAAAGGGCGTGTACCTCTTCGGGGTAGGTCAGGGTCGCTTCGATAAAGGAGGTGTAATCCCAGATAAGGGACGCGGTAACGAGCGGGGAGGGGACATTGATCACCCGCAGGGGGATGGAGGATTTACTTTGCAGGGCTTCAATGTGTTTCCACGCTTTTTGGAACACCGGATGATTCACCGGGTCCGGCACTTTTAGTTTATACACATCCTCGGCGTTTTCTTCCCGGATAAGGCAAGTTACCCAGGGGTCCGCCTCGTCGTTCACCTTGCACTCACAACCGAAAGCTGCGGCAATAATGTTGATGCCCTGATTCGGCTTGATGTTGGGGAAACCGTAATCGTAGACCCCTTCCTTTTTACGGGCATGCTCTTCGGCCCATTTTATTTCGGCATCCGGGTTGTCATAAAATTCCCTGGTCGCCATGTGCATGGGGCCCACTTCAATGTGGAAGGGCACTTCATCAAGGTCTTCAAGCCGGGTATTCGCCAGTATGCGCTTCTTCTTTGTTTCGATATCAAGTATTTCACTCATGGTAATCCTCCATATTAGATAATCAACAAATACCGTGCTAGCATATCATACAAATCCTGAGCTGTCAAACTCTAATTAGACTAGTACGCAATTCTCAATTTGCATTACTGGCATATATGGGCGGTGCGGCGGGCAGCCCCCCGCCCGAGCCAGATGAACAACTACTTTACTCGAACGAGGCGCGTTTGCGCTTTTTAAGATTGGCGTTACTGGCTAAGACGCTTTAGGCGTTTTTGTTGGTTGTCATAATGTCTCGGGGAGGGGCCGCCCGCCGCACCGTCCACCTTTGTAGGGTATATGAATTGCTTGTTTTAAGATGGGGAAGATACGGGTGGGGCATTTCCGGCGGTTAAATTTAGAATTCCTGAGACTAGTACCTAATGAAGATTTTTAACCACAAAGGGCACGTTGAACCTTCGGTTCGACGTGCCCTTCGTGGTTAATTATTCTCCATAAATACTACCGCTGAATCCTTGCGGACCCGCCCTTGGCGAAGGCTTCCACCTGGTCCAGGCTTACCATGGAGGTGTCGCCGGGGGTGGTGGTGAGCAGCGCGCCGTGGGCCCAGCCGAGCCGGAGTGCTTCTTCCGGGGATTTACCCGAAAGGAGGCCGTAAAAGAGCCCTGCCGCAAAGCCATCGCCGCCGCCAACCCGGTCGTATACGTCCAGTTCGCAGGTGGGGGCCTGATAGCTCTTGCCGTCCAGCCAGAGGACCGCGCTCCAGGAATGGCGGTTGGTTGAGTGGACTTCCCGTAAGGTGGTGGCCACCGCCTTGATGTTGGGGAAGTCTTTGGTCACGCCGTCGATCATGCCGAAGAAGCTTGAGGGGTCAAGTTTGCCTTTGGATTCAACGTCCTGACCCTTGAGGCCTAAGCCCTTCTGGAGATCTTCCTCGTTGCCCACCAGCACATCCACGTAGCCGGCGATCTTGCGGAGGGTCTTGGCGGCCCCCTCGCTGGCTTGTGCCGCAGACAGCCCCTGCTCTGCGGCGGCAATGGCCCAGAGTTTGGCACGGTAGTTCAGGTCGAAGGAAACCACCGCCCCGGCCTTTTTGGCGGCCTGCATGGCTTCGATAACCAGATCGGCAGTGGTCAGGGACAGGGCGGAGAAGATACCGCCTGAATGAAACCAGCGGATACCCTTCGAGAAGATCTTGTCCCAATCAAAGCTGCCGGCCTTGAGCTGTTGGGCCGCTTCATTGGACCGGTTGTAGAACACCACCGGCGCCCGCACTCCCTGTCCCCGGTCGCTCCACACGATGGCCATGTTGGGCCCCCGGACACCGTCGTGTTCAAAGCGCTTGTAGTAGGGGGTGACCCCCGCTTTCTGCACCGCGTACTCAATACGTTTGCCGATAGGATAATCCGCCATCGCGCTGGCGATAGCGGTCCGCTGCCCGAAACAGGTGGACAGGTTGGCAGCCACGTTGTACTCCCCCCCGGAAACGTGGAGGGAATAGGTATCCGCCTCCTTAAAGGGAATAACACCCGGATCAAGCCGGGTAACCAGTGCACCCAATGCGAGCAAGTCATGTGTTGCTCCCGCCGCGGCGGGAATTGTCAAATTAGCCATAGTATCTCTCCTTATAAATTATATTTCACTGAAAACAAATCAAGAATAAAACCGCAAAGTCGAAGAAGTCGCACGAAGGAAGAGAAAGAAATAGAGACTAAAAACAATCTCTTCTTACTTTGTGTTACTTCTTTGACTTTGCGGTTAAAATTCTTCTTTCTTCATTTACACCGTATACGTCGACGCGCTGGTGTTCCCTCCATGTCCGGTCCAGTTGGTATGGAAGAATTCCCCCCGGCTCTTGTCCGTCCGCTCGTAGGTGTGGGCGCCGAAGTAGTCACGCTGGGCCTGGAGGAGGTTCGCCGGAAGCCGCTCGCTGCGGTAGCCGTCGAAGTAGGCAAGGGCGCTGCTCAGGGTGGGGGCGGTAATGCCGTTGGACACCGCCGCGGCCACAACCCGCCGCCAGGAGGCTTGGGCGTCTTCGATAATCGACGTGAAGAAGGGGTCCAGGAGCAGATTCTCCAGGTCCGGCTTCTTGTCAAAGGCTTCCTTGATTTTCCCCAAAAAGGTTGAGCGGATGATACAGCCGCCCCGCCACATCAGGGCGATACCGCCGTTGTTCAGCTTCCACTTGTATTCTTTTGCCGCTTCCCGCATCAACAGGTAGCCCTGGGCGTAGGACACCACCTTGGCGGCATAGAGAGCCTTCCGTAAATCGGTGAGGAAAGCTTTAACGTCTGCGGGTTTGGTGATCTTGGGGCCGGAAAACACTTTTGATGCCCGGACCCGCTCGTCCTTTGCCGCAGAAAGACAGCGGCTGAATACCGCCTCGCCTATCAGGGTGAGGGGCACCCCGAATTCCAGGGCGGCGATGCCGGTCCACTTGCCCGTCCCCTTCTGTCCGGCGGTGTCGAGGATCTTGTCCGCCAGAGGCTTGCCGTCGGTGTCCTTGTATTTCAGGATGTCACGGGTGATTTCGATAAGGTAACTGTTGAGTTCGCCCTTGTTCCATTCCTCAAAGACATTCCCCATTTCTTCGTAGCTGAGGCCCAAAAGGTTTTTCATGATGTCGTAGGTTTCGCAGATAAGCTGCATATCCCCGTACTCAATACCGTTGTGGACCATCTTGACGAAGTGGCCCGCGCCGTTTTCGCCTACCCAGTCGCAGCAGGGCACGCCGCCTTCAACCTTGGCGGAAATGGCCTGTAACACGGGCTTCACGAGGGGCCACGCCGCAGGAGAGCCGCCGGGCATAATCGAAGGGCCGGTCAGTGCCCCTTCCTCACCACCGGAAACCCCGGTGCCAATGTACAACAGTCCCTTTGATTCCACGGCGGCTGTCCGGCGGATCGTATCCTGATAGTTGGAATTCCCCCCGTCAATGATGATGTCGCCCTTCTCGAAGACCCCCAGCAACTGCTCGATGGTATCGTCCACGGCGTTGCCGGCCTTAACCATGATGAACGCTTTCCGGGGTTTGCTCAAAGCCCCCGCAAGCTCCGTGAGGCTATGGCAGCCGGTAATCTTCTTGCCCGCCCCCCTGCCTTTGACAAAATCGTCAACCTTTGACGTGGTCCGGTTATAAACCGCCACCTCGAATCCCTTGCTTTCCATGTTGAGAACCAGATTCTCGCCCATGACCGCAAGCCCGATAAGCCCAATGTCCGCGCCCATATTTACTCCTCCGTGTATATTTTTTTAGTGAGATTTCACTATAAAGTACTTTTACCATAAAGGGAACATCTGCTAGGTGGTCCACAGTCCCAGCGCGGGGTTACTGATATAGTATATCTCCTCCCCACCCACCGTGTTGTACCCGTCCTTGAGCTTCCCAATATCGTACTGTTTTGCCGCCTCGTCGTAGGGCCGGTACTCAAACGCCACGCCCCGCACTTCAGCTTCACTCAGTTCTTTGGTGCAGTAGGTTATCGTAAACTTGCCGTCCGAAGAACCGTGAATAAGGTGGGCGGCGGCGGACATATTCTTCCCCAAATCTTCCTGGGTCTCCATAAGATGCAGCACCTTTTCCTGCCCCACATAGCCGTATTTGCGGATAAGCGCGTCATTCCCCTCATCTTCACCGAACTTCCGCACCCCCGGCGCCAGTACAATCAGTTCGCCCCCGCGCGCAATGGCCATCTTGACCCGGTAAATGGCCTTGTTTCCAAGCCAGGTGGACTTGAACTCCCTTGGGTCAAGGTAGACCACCACCTTTTTCAGGGGCTTATCCACCTTGATAAGGTTCAACTCCTGGGAAAGGCTCACCGCCTGTTCAAAAAGGGCCCGGTCCCGGCCTATATACAAGCCGCGAATCTGGGCGGCGTCGTTCTTGGTGGTGGTTACGGTAAGGACATAGAGGAGGGGCACACTTTTAAGGAAATGCTCCTCCGCGTAATCAAACACCTTGCGTACCGGGGAAAAATCCTTCCCCATAAGCCGTTCGATACCCCAGCGCACACTGAGCATATGGGATGAGTTGATCATGCTGTACCCGCCGCAACCGACGAAGATGTTCTTTGAGTAGTTCGCCATACCCACCACTTCGTGGGGCACCACCTGTCCGGCGGAAATGATAAGGTCGTAGGAGGGGTCCATGATCCGCTTGTTGACTTCCACATCGATCTTGGCGGTAGAGCGGCCCTCCGATACTTCGGAGACAAAGGCACCGGGTACTTCGCCGATTTTTACCACCTCGGTCCGCCAGTTGTGGACCAAAAGCTTCTCGTAGGGGATGGCCCCTTCAAAAAAGGCTTCGCATTCCTTGGCGCTCATGGGCTCGTGGGTCCCCAGCGCGGGCATGACATCAACCTCGCAGGTGTCTTTTAGTAGTTTATAGTAGATAGCGGCGATTTTTCCCGCCCCGGAGTACATCCGCGTATAATCGGGGGGCAAAAGCAGCACCTTACGCAATTTTTTGCCATCAAGCGATTTTTTAAGGGCCGCCGTCAAAGCGCCGTCGTCCAGTCCGTTATCACCATTCTCACTGAGCAATACCATACGTTTCCCCCTGTATGCTGCGATTATAGCAAGTCTGCCCCGGAGGGGCAATGGAAAATTCCGCTATGCAGTTGTATTTTCCCGGTACTATGGAAGGAATTAGTCAACTGCCACCTGCTATCCCCCCGGCTAGAGCGGAACAAGCTATACCCGCTACATGAAATTATCGTCATAACCATACTGGCGGTCATCGCCATGTCACAGGGCTGGGAGGACAACGGAGAACCGGCTGGTTTTCGGGCAGGAGAAGACGGACAATAAGCTTGACATTATGCGTATTCGTATATATCATGAGGGGGTGAAAGTGTATGCACTTCACATAAATGGAGTTATACGCAATTTTGCCTAAGCTTTTGAAGAATTTTTATGTAAAACCTGTAACACAGAAGAAAGAGGAATTATGGTAAATACAATACTGCTTTGATAAAAATACGGTACCCAGTAGCAATAGATGGTTTGATAAAAGTAAAATCTAAACGAACGGAAGAATAAGAGGACATAAACAAAAAACCTTTGCTCTTTTAGCGCTGCTAGAGGCAGCGCCCGGCGGCATTGGCCGCCGCATATATTGGCAGTGTGTTACACAAAATAACATTCATAAAGAATAATGGGGTACGGCAAAACAGCGTATAACATGCGGTTTACGGTTCGTCGCTACGCTCCTCCGGCTACGAAAAAACGCAGTCGGCGCGTTGC
>BNVD01000138.1 GCA_025997835.1 Spirochaetia bacterium | reverse complement strand
CCAGAGCGTAGAGCCGTTCCCGGTCAAGCTCAATCTCGTACTGGGGCAGTCCGTCCTTAAGGTCCACAGCGGGCTCAGTGATCTCAGGCAGCGTTCTCAGCAGCTCGGAAATCCGTTCGGCAATGGCCTTGCCCTTCACCAGGTCATCGGTACGGATCACAATGTCTACCGGGTCTCCGCCGCCCATCATCATTCCACCGCCGCTGCTAAAGGAGATGGATACACCGGGGAATTCGTTGAAGTGTTTGCGCATCTTGGTCTTGATGGCGTTGGCATCGTCTATGCGCTCATCAAATTTGGGCAGATTGATTCGCAGGGAACCGGAGTTGCTGCTGCTGCCGCCCATACCCATCATTCTACCGCCGCCGCCGGCATTCAATACAAGCCGCTCATAGCCCTTTACTTCCCGCTCCACAATGGCCTGTATCTGGTGCAGAGTCGATTCGGTTTCCGGCAGGGGGGTTCCCAATGGCAGGGTTACGCTGATAGTCACCGAGTCCTCATCCCCGGCGGGCATAAACACCCAGCCAATTTTGGGAACAAGGAGTATGCTCCCGACAAAGAGCACCAACAGAAAACCAACGACCATTGCCTTATGGCGCAGTACCCGGTCGATCGCTTTCCGGTAGGCATTGTCCAGACCGGTAAAAAATTTCTGAAACGCATTGTCTACCGGAACCAACGGACCGCTAAGGGCTTTCTGTTTCCGGGTTACCAATGGAAAGTAATGGCTTGCAAGAACCGGCACCAGAAAGATTGCCACAAACAGGGAAATCGCCAGGGAGATAACCACCGTAAAGGCCAGGCCCGCGAACATTTCCCCCGCCATTTCCAGCAGCCCCTGGAACATCACCAGCGGCGCAAACACACAGATCGTGGTTATTGTAGAGGCAGTGATGGCGGTGATCATTTCCTGCGATCCGATAACCGCTGCGGTGTGCAGCTTGGCGCCCTTTTCCCGGTAGTGGTAGATATTCTCCAATATAACGACCGAGTTATCCACCAGCATACCGACCCCCAGCACAAGCCCCGCCAGAGTCATCAGGTTTAGGGTAAGCCCGGCAAAGTACATCAGCATGATGGTGATAACCAGCGATACCGGAATACTGATACCGATGATCAACGTTGGCTTTATCGATCTGAGGAACAAAAACAGAATTACTACCGCCAGAACAGCCCCGGATATGGCGCTGGACCCGACCTGGTTAATCGAATTCTGCACCTGATCGGTGGTATTAAAGAGTTCGGTGATCTTGATGTCCTGGGGCAGTTCCTTCGCCATCCGGGTAAGCCGGGCTCGCAGGTCCTTTGCGGTCTGGACCGAATTTTTCCCGCTTTGTTTCTGCACCGTAATCTGTACCGCCGGTACGCCGTTGACGTAAACCGTACTGGTCTCGTCCTTGTAGCCGTCGATTACATCGGCCAGGTCCCGGAGGTAAACTTGCCGGGGCAGTTCAACCGCACCGTTTACCACGCCGCCGCCTTTGTAGGAAACCACCGTGTTCCGTATCTCATCGAGCGAGGTGTACTCGCCCATGGTGTTGAGGAGGTAGGACACCCCGCCTTCAACGATGGTCCCGGCGGACACCTGCATATTCTGGGCGGCCAGCACTTGCTGGAGGGAAGTCACCGTCAGGCCGTAGGCTTCAAGCCGGCTCTGGGGTATCTCCACCCGGATAATCTTCTCGCGGCCCCCGCTTACCGAAGCGGTTGCTACCCCCGGCGTCTGCTCGATCCGGGGAATGATGGTATCCTCCGCCATTTCACGCAGATCCTCCGGGGAACGGTTTCCGGTCACCATAAGCCCCATGATGGGGATCATGGCGGGATCCATTTTGAAGATCATCGGGGAATCCGCCCCGGTGGGCATATAGTTCCGCACCCGGTCCAACGCGTCCCGGACGGAGTTTGCCGCGTCGGTCATATCCGTCCCGTAGGTAAACTGGAGGATCACCATACTGCTGCCCTTGGAAGAGGTGGAGGTCAGCTTTTCCAGATTCGATACGGCGGCCATTGCCGCCTCCAGTGTCCGGGTTACCGAACGCTCCACTTCCTCAGGCCCCGCGCCGCTATAGGTGGTCATTACCGCCATATAGGGGGGGTTTATTTCAGGCATCAGGTCAACGGGAAGATTGATAAAGGCAAATACGCCCAGCATAATAAGCAGCACAAAAACAATAAAAAATGTCGTTGGCCGCGATACAACGGTCTTAACTAAACTCATATTCCGCTACTCCTATTAAAAAGGCAGCTTTGCTGCCACGTAAATCGGAAGTGTTACTTTGTAACACATACTCCTATTAGTTCGCACTCAGGGGGGTAACCCGGTCGATCACATTGACCCGGGCGCCGTCTTCCAAAAGGCTCTGCCCGCGGACTATGACTTCATCGCCCGCTTTAAGCCCCTGCTGAATTTCCAGTACGCCGTCAATCAAAATACCGGGGGTCACTATCTGCCGCCGGGCAATCTTAAAGTTTGCATCCTTGGGGTCATTTTCCACCGTAAAAAGGTAGCTCTCCCCAAACCGCTGGATCATGGCGGAGGCGGGAATTTTGACGATGTTGTCCTTCCGCTCGGTGATGATCCGTACCTTGGCGAACATTCCCGCCTTAAGCCGGGAACCGGGGTTCTCCACATTCACCCGCACTTCCATAGTCCGGGAACTGGGGTCTACCGTTGGGGCAATCTCGGTGATGCTCCCCCGGAATACCTCACCGGGCCAGGCGTCCAGGGTGATTTCGCAGGGCAGCCCCATAGCCATCTTGGAAATAAACCGTTCCGCCACATTGAGCCGTATCTCCAGCGCCGTCCCCCCCGCGATCCGGGCGATGGGCACCGCCTGACTGATGGTCGCCCCCACCTCTGCGGGTAACGCTACTATGGTACCCGCAATGGGCGCCCGCACTACGCTCTCGATGTAGGTCATACCTGGCCGGGATGGGTCGATCTCGGCGATAGCTTGATTCCTGGCCACCCGGCTGCCGACGGATACATAGAGGCGGGACACCTTGCCCGCAGCGTCCGAATAGGTATCCACGGTGGAACCCGCTGCAATATCCCCGCTCAAAGGCAGGTAATCCCGGATTTGTCCCTCCACGGCGGTGGTGGTATTCACCGCGAACACCGGAACCTCCGGCGCCGCCGCCTCACCGCCGGCCGATCCGGGCTTCTTCGGGCTACAGCCGGAGAGGAGCATCATCCCCACGGCTATCATCAGTGTAATCAACGCGACTTCGGTTAATTCGTTGTGTATAATCTTTTTCATTTTGCGCCTCCTGCGGACTTTAGTCCGCTTGAACTCAGGGTCCCGAAAGGTACCCCCAGAGAATATTCCAGATCAATAAGACTGGTGAGATAGTTAAAGTGCTGTTCCAGTATTCCAAGTTTTGCCTTGTTCAGCTCAAGCTGGGCGCTCCGTACCTGATCGAGATCGCTCAACCCCGCCCGGTAGGCTTCTTCCGTAAGGCGGTAGGACTGGGCCGCCATATCCACCGTACGGGACTGGGCTTCCGTAGTAATCCTGATTTTTTCCAGGGTCAGCACCGTATTGTAGACCTCCAGTTCGGTACCCCGTATGGTCTGGGCAAGGCCGATGGTGAGATTACGGATATTGGCATCCAGGTCCTTAAGCCCCTGCCCTTCCTTGGTAAAGGCGAACAGACTGTTCAGGTTCATGCCCACGCTGATGGAAAAGGTACCCGAATCCCGCCACATATCCTTGTCACCCCAACCATCCTTGAAGGGGTCGCCGGTAAAGGCGGGAGACAGCCCCCAGCCCAGATTAAGGTAGGGGGTACGAAGCTGCAGCACCTGTGCTTTCCGGCTGGTTTGCGCAGCGAGGATGCTCTGTTTGAGTTCCAGAATATCCGGCTTATTGGAACTGGCTTTGGAAATAAGCTCCGCCAAATCCACGGGGATAAAATTCATATCATCTTCAGCCGGGACCAGTTCAAACTGGGTATCGTAGGGCAGCCCCAGGTCTGAGGCAAACTTCGCCATGGCCAGCTTTAAGCCGTTTTCCGTCTGATCCATAGTTGGTTTAAGGTTTTCCGCCGCCACCTGGGCCTGAAGCAGGGTAAGCTGGGGGGCGCGGCCCGCCCGGTAATTCGCCTGGGCCATGTCCACCTGCCGCCCCGCCGCCGCTACGCTCTCCCTAAGCAGGGCGACATTCTCCTGCGCCAGAAGCATCTGGTAGTACGCCTTACGCACGTCCCGCTCGGTTTGTATTTTTGCCTTGTCAAAGGTAAGCAGCCCCGTCTGATAGTCCCGTTTGATCGCCTGTATACCCGCCCCCATTGCGGCGCTCAGGTTCAAGGACGCGGAAAAGCTGCCGAGCACATGCCATTGCGGGGCCTCTACGGAATAGGTGGTTACTCCATAAATATCCGGTGTTCCTTCGGGTAATAAACCACTGGGGAAAAGACTGTTTAAGGGCAACTTCTCCACAGGAGCAGACCCAGAAGCGGAACTCGCCTTATTGTCCCGCGCGAGGGTCCCCCGCACATCCAGAGCCGGCAGGAACTGGTTCCATACGAGGTCGGACTTCCGCCTCTTGGTATCCAGCGTAATACGGGCCGATTCCAGGCTCAGGTTGTTCCTGATAGCCAGGTCCACCGCCTCATCCGGGGTAATACGCCGTACCGCGCCAGGGGCGGCCTGTTCCGGCCCGGTACCGGCCTGGGCAAAGGCGCCCGCCGTTACCGTCAGGGCGGCGCACAGCGCCAGCAGGCGACGTCGCGTCCCCGTGGAACGTCGCGTCCCCGTGGAACGTCGCGTCCCTACGGGACGCGGGCATGTTTGTCCTGCCGCACCGGGTTCAATACCCGGCGGCGGACAACCGTACCGGGCAACGCAAAGGCATTGCACGGCCTCTTGAAGCATTTGGATCATACTAGACTCCTTCTCTTGAACCGGGGGAACGTGCTTCATCACCGAATCCCGCCGGTCAACTGTTATTATAGGCCCGCAAAATGCGCGGCCTTTACGGCAATATGCATGGTGCATACAGCATTATGCCGATTGGTACCTATACAGACAAGTGAATGCTTACTATATTTTGCAAAATAGTAACATATACTAGAATATACCGCACTTCCCTTCATTGGTTACACCCTTTCATCCCTAACGTGATGAATCGATACAGAACCCTGAAACTGCCGTTGGTTACCATGGAAAAATCCCCCCCCCCCCCCTCCGGCAGACATCCACCATGGAGTTTCCCAAACCGCGCCCGCATCAGGGTATTGATGATAAGAAACTGAATCCACTGGGGCAGCCGATCCGGGGAACCGGTAGGTTCCACCCCGGTAGGTTCCGCCCCGGACGGGTCCACGATTCTCTTTCCGCCGGCGATGCACTCGGCAAACACATCGTAAAACCGTTGGGGTACGTCAACCCCCAGGTCAAGCCGCCGGGTCCGCAGCCAGTCCATCGCCGTCAGAATATCCGGCCGGGAACGGAGGTAACCCGCCGTGCTTATGATCCCCAGGTAGAGCTGTTCCTCCGCTCTCACCGCCTGCTTTTTGCTCTCCTCCACATACCGGAGGAGCCGCTCAGCCTCGGTAAGAAAAAATTGCCGCAGCATATCCTGCCTGCTTTCAAAATGGGAGTAGAGCCCGCTCTTGGACATTCCCGACCGGCGGGCGATCATATCCATAGAGGCGTTCCAAGGCCCCGCTTCCGCTACCACCCCGGCCCGCCCGGTAATTCGCCTGGGCCATGTCCACCTGCCGCCCCGCCGCCGCTACGCTCTCCCTAAGCAGGGCGACATTCTCCTGCGCCAGAAGCATCTGGTAGTACGCCTTACGCACGTCCCGCT
>BNVD01000137.1 GCA_025997835.1 Spirochaetia bacterium | reverse complement strand
TTCCCGATCCGGGTCCGAGTAGGCGTTACTAACGGTATTATGACCGTGGGCTCGGGGAAGGTTTTTCCAGGAGCCTGTTGCACTTGTGAATTTTTTGCACTTGAGGCCGCAAAAAATTCCCGATAAATGGGCTCCTGCAGAAACTTCGTTTCTGAGCGGAGTTTGTAAGGTAAAAATTCGCCTAAGCGGCGAATTTTTATCATTTATGGGCAAAGCCCGACAAACTCCTGGGACTCGCGGTTTTTTTTTGGAGTAACTATGAACAATATGGCACGGCTTGCGGCAGTTTCACGAAAGACAGAGGAGACGGATATCACCATCAAGCTGAATCTGGATGGGACCGGGGAGGCTCATCTGGAGTACCCGGTGGGGTTTATGGGGCACATGCTCAATACCTTTGCCCGGCATGGGTTGTTTGATTTGGATCTGCGGGCCGCCGGGGACCTGGAGGTGGATCAGCATCACCTGGTGGAGGACACGGGGATTGTGCTGGGTGAGTGTTTCGCCAGGGCCATTCGCTACTACTACTTTCATTACCCTTCCCTCCAGGGTAATAGATGCCCAGAATGTATTAGAGGGATATTTAACGGTATCTAAATAGAGCCAGTTATTCGCTCCAACTATTTTAGGGTTATCCCTTGGAATTGGCATTGAGTATTTACGTCTAAATTCTGCCAAGGCTTCATCATACTCTTTTGATGCGGTTATTACATCTTCAACCCCACCGTCATCATACCGCTTCCGGGAGTAATCTTCGTTGCGAACATAGGTTACGAATTCCCGGCCTCCATCATCTACATCAGGAAGGGTAGGGGCAAATCCAACCATGAACATTTGTTCAACCGTTGGGGTTAGGGATTTTGCATAATCCATATCACCTTGATTAATGTAATACCGTTTCCTCGCCGCATAATCCTCATCACTTCTGTACATATAATCACCAACTTCGTATTTGATCATATCATAGGCCATAACCCGGTTATTAGGACCGGTACCGATAATACGCCTGTCTTTTGCAAAGACGCCTGTTGCGGTAATTATACATAGCATTAAAAATAATCGTTTCATGTCTTACCACCAATCCCTCGTACTATTTTAAAAACCATTTGACCTAATTTGAAATGCAACAGCGAGAAGTATTTTTATTGTCCAATGTTCTTTTCCAATACCGAGTCCGAGAATTGGACCAACACGGCCAGAAAAATTTTCCGGCTCAAATACAGGAAAAAAATATTTAATACTACCTTCCGTAATTAAATCTGAATTAATTTTATACCATCGCAGCTCAATATCTAAATTTCCAAAATCCCAAAAATCCCAATATGAAGTAGTAAACCCTACACCTCCGGCAAAATAAAAATTACTACCCATTTGATTATCAGTTTCTTCATAAGCCATTATACTACCCAGATCGAAAAAACCATACATAAATTTATATCCTGCTTCTGCACCGAATCCAATTTCCGGAAGCGTCAAACTGGCTGCCGCTCTGCCGCCAATGAAAACATCGCGAGACATATTTTTAAAAAATGGCCCAATTACCGGTTCTCTTGCCGCTTTAACCGCTTCCTCAGGATAGAGCTTTATACCTCTGTCTTTACCGGCTATTAAATTATTGGTAATTTCCTTTATTTCATCAAGCGGACTCTTCAACGGAACTTCGATATCCGAAATGTCAAAACCCCTGGGTACATTAAAGACAAATACGCCGGATGCCTCAAGCGCATTAGTCCTCACTGAAACTGCCATCATGGATATTTTAAGTTTAGCCGGATCCTTGGGCACCCTAAGAACTGAGACCTCAAGTACAATCTGGGCTCCATACTGACGGCCTATGCCTTCCATATATTCATCATCAACCAACCCTGACAGCTGTCTATCTACTTCCTTTTTAATGATTTTATCGTCCATTAATACTACGGTTGCTATTTTAAGCGCTTCCGCCTGAATAGACCTGATAACGGCTCTGTGTATCGGCGTGTCTTCACATACTATTGCAATGCGCTTCCCGCTCAGCGCGCTGCTGACATCTTTACGTGACAGTAAATTCTTCGCCGCCGAGTCCCAGTCCGGAGCCGCGGCGAACAGTATAGAAGGTAGTAGTACGAGCATATGAACGACAAGCATCTTCATCAATCCCGTCTTTACCCGGAGCGCATTCTGATATAGCATGGGACAATTATTTACCACATTGGTGTATTTTGTCAATCGCAGAAATACCGCTCTTTCCAAGCGGCACCGAATAGATAATTACCGGGCGCCAATTGCGGTACAACCTGCCTCAAGTCGTATTCCAAAACATCCCCCGCTCCGGGCCGCTTTACCCGTTCACTGGTCTTAGAACCAATCTCTGTGCCTCTGTGAGAGGAACTTCGCTTACCGTTTCAGTATCATTCCGCCAAAAAAAACCGTAAGGGGCGCTACCAGCAACAGGCCGAAACAGCCGACCAGGGTATGCACCACTTCCGAGGAAACCCAGACCATGTTGATAACGTTTTCCAGGGGAACGCCCTGGGCGATGAAGGTCATGATCATGGCGGTGTATTCGGCGGAATAGGCGAGGAGCAGGGTGGTGGACATGGTGCCGGCGGCCTGCCGTGCCACGGTAAAGCCGGAGCGCATCAGTGCAACGCGGGTAATGTCAGCCCGTTGCTTGTTAATTTCGTCCATTGCGGCGGCAACATCCATGGCAAGGTCCATCATCGCGCCGGAAGCGGCGATAAAAATCCCTGCGATAAAGAGATGGGCCAGGTTGAGGTGGCCGTAGCCTGAAAAGAGCAGGGTTTCGGTAAAGGGACGCACCGCGCCGTGGATTTTGAACCATCCGGTAAAGACAAAGGCCAAGAGCGCGCTAAAGGCCACTCCGCCCACGGCTCCCAAAAAGCCGACCAGTGCCCGGCGGGAAAGGCCCCCTACCAGAAACATAACCAGCGCGGTGATAATTGTTACTATTATTAGTGAGCCCGCTATCGGGTCCCAGCCTCGGAGTATCATGGGATAGAGTATGCGGATAAGCGCTGCGGCGGAAAAAACAAAGGTGATCAATATTTTGATCCCCATCCAGCCCATGACGATGACCATTACCGCGATAAAAAGAGCGCACAAGAAAATGGTTTTCCCGGTACGGTAGTGATCGATGATCTGGGCGTAGACGACAGCGCCGTCTTCGGTAAGGTTCAGCACCGCCAGCGCAATGTCGCCTTTCATAAAGACCTTGTCCACTTCCATTTTCCCCATCAAATTATTCGATGTAGAATGGACCTGGCCCTTAAAACGCCCGGAAAGAATCTCCACCTCAAGCTGCTGTTCTCCCTGCCTGACCGGCCCTATTATCTTGAGCTTCTCGTTGTTCACCTCCGCGACCCTCACCCTGGCCCGCAGCACGTTAGCGGGAATTGCGCTCCCCTCAAATCCCGTGGGAAGCGCCAGCAACAGAACCGTAAGCAATCCTGTCACGGCGATGAAAATAGCATCCCTCCCGGATTCTTTATGAGAGAATCCCACCAAACGAATGCCCGCGAAAAAGTGAGCGTGTTTTTTCAATAAATGTAACATGGTGTAGCCCCAATAAAAGTTACTGTTGTCAAAAAAATGCAACAGGGCGCCAGGAGAGACGCCATTTTTTTCATTGAGCCGGTTCCAAAATGAAAAAATGAAGAAGATAAACCACAGAGAACACGTCGAACCTTTGGTTCGCGAACACAGAGAACACTCCGTATTCTCCGTGCTCTCCGTGCTCTCCGTGCTCTCCGTGGTTAAAATTCTTAATTTTTGAAACCAGCTCCATCATCTATAAGATTCATTGAACCCGTAAGTTCATTGCGCTGGCGAGTTTGCGGAAGATGTCGGTATTGTCGTAGTACCCGCCGAAAATTTCCTGATGCGCGCCGCTGGCAAAGGTGGGAACCGGAACGCCGGTATGGGCGTAAGAAGTCCAGCCTATGCCCGCAGTCTGGTTCAGAATCTGGGTAAGCTTTACCGTCAACGGCTCGTAACCGCCGTAGAGCAAATACTTGTCTTCCGCAAAGGAGCGGACCTGCTCGTTCCCTATGGAGCGTTGAAAGGCGAATTCGATCTGCTCTTTCTGGAAGGCCGAAAGCGCGTTGTAATCGATGCCGAAAGATTCTTTTATCGCCGGAAGAAGGTCGGCGAGTTTCGCGGTGGCGGCGGTCCTGGCTTTGTAGGGCTTGAGCACTTCTTCGTCAAAGGCCACATACGAGCGCTTCTGGAGGCCCACCTTGTCAAAGAAGGTGTTGTACTGAGTGCCGGCGAAGCCCATGGTAAGGCCGCCGGTCTCATGATCTCCTGTAACCACGATAAGGGTCTCACGGGGATGCCGTTTGGCAAAGTCCAGGGCTGCGCCGATTGCCTTGTCCAGGGCAAGCACATCGTAAATGGCAGCGCCGGCATCGTTGGCGTGGCAGGCCCAGTCAACTTTTCCGCCTTCCACCATCAGAAAGAAACCACTGGGGTTATCCAACAGTTCTATGCCTTTTTTCGTATAATCGGCAATCGAAAGATCGCCTGACTTGCGGTCGATTTCATAGGGCATGGAACCGGAGTCCTGCAATACCGGGCTAACCGCAATCACCTTGCCCGCGCCGGGTTTGATCGCGTTAAAGGCTTCCTTGCTGTCAATATAGGTGTAGCCGTTGGCCTTGGCTATTGCCACTGCGTCCTCTTGATCCTTGTTTTTCCCGGTCCGCTGATCAATGGAGCCGCCGCCGAAATACTCAAAGCCGCTGTTGGCAAGCTGCACCGCGATATCGTAGTAATTACTCCGCGAGGGAACCTTGGAGTAGAAAGAAGCCGGTGTCGCGTGGTTCAGCGTTACGGTGGACACAACACCCACCTTCATCCCCGCATCGTGGGCATATTCGGCGATGGTTTTGAAGCTCTTGGTTTTGCCCACATCCATGTTGATAACGCCGCTCAGGGTTTTGTTTCCCGTGGCAATCGCCGTGCCCGCCGAGGCAGAGTCGGTGATGAATGTCCCCGCATCAAATGTGGTGGTAAGCCCTGCCACGGGGAACTGGGTAAAGCCCAGCCTGGTAACGTTTATGTCTTTTGAAGATCGGGCTGTGGAGAAAACCTCCGCCGTACTGATCTGCGACATTGCCATGCCATCCCCGATAAACAGGAACACGTACTTTGCCTGTCCCTTTCCTGCTACAGCAGTATTCCGCGCTCCCCCATCAGCGCTCCCTTTGGCGAACAGGGGCTGAAAGGAAAGGGCCAAGACACACATCAAAAAAGCGATACGAATTTTCATCTAATTCTCCTATGAAAGTCGGCAAGCGAATTCGCTGTTAGCCGGCTTTTTTCTTTTTTTACCAGCAACGCTGGTCTTTTCACGCTTCAATTAGAAACTCCACTTCAAGTCGATGTAGACCACGTTGGTAAGCCGGTCTTTCTTCCCGGCATCACCGGAGTCCGCATAGGCGCCTTCTTTGTTGCTGGAATCGAAGTTGATGGCATCGCCGATTTCGATAAAGGTATTACTATTGAAGTTGATCTTGACCGAGGGCCTGATGCCGAATACCGAGTAATCATCATCGTCACCAGCCTTACCCGCTTTGTTCGTGTATCCACTCCGGTGGTAGGCTAATTTAGTAGTGTCGGCTACATTGCTCTGACCGCCAATGTAGTAAACTAAATCAAGCCGGGGCACAACTTTGCCAATAGCATAGCTTCCCCAGAGGTTAAATGCCAGACTGGGGTCATAATCAACCTTGTCTCCTGCCGCGTCTGTCCGGTTGTAGAAATACTGCGCGGCATTCAGCCCAAGGCCGAGATCGCCGATTTTGTAGCCAAAGGTCTCGGAAACGATGATGTTCCCACTGTCACTAAAGTCCTCAATCGTGTCAAAGTTGAAGGCAACAACAGCGGTAAGATCCTTCACCGCAAGCAGCCGCAGATCACCGAACAACGCGCTGTGCTCGTGTCGCCCCGCGTATGACTTTGCCGGATCCTGAGAATTCGTGTCCCAGCCGGCTTTGTTTTTCCAGTGGAACGAAGCGCCGAGGCGGAAAACATCCGGCAGTGTGTAGGAAGCG
>BNVD01000136.1 GCA_025997835.1 Spirochaetia bacterium | reverse complement strand
TCCCCGTAAATAAAAACCGGGAGCCGGCTTCCACGACCAGCGCGGCAAGCACTATGCCCAAAAACACGCCCATTTTTACCCGCAGCCAGGTTTTGAAAAAGCCCATACGATAGGCGAACATACCGGCAAGGACATATTCCGCAATGCCGATGACGCTTCTTTTTTCAATAAAATGTATCAGCGCCCAGGTGAAAAACACCCCTATGTATATGCGGAATGTAAGGGGACGGAAAACCAGAACCGCCGCGGCAAGTATGGTTGCACAATAAAATACCAGGTACGCCGGTACCGGAAAAACGGTTTGGGCGTTTAAACTTTGCTGAAAAACAAAAAAGCGCAATATCCCCTTGGTAGTCCAAACCGATAAATGGGCAACGGCCGCCAATCTCCATAGCAACTGGTGGTATTTTTCTTGATAATCGTCCGTACCCTGTTCCATACTACGCTTCCTCCTTAAGGCCGCTTCTAAGAGCGCTAAAATTACGGTACTATGGTACCAATATGCTTGTCAATACGGGCATTAAGGGAAATGTGATAGCCGGATGATAGTCACGTGATAGTCGGGTGACACCCGAATGACACTCAGGTGACACCCGGCTGATACTCAATGGCACTCAATGACACCCGAATTTTGTTGAAAAGCCGAAAAAACCGTGTCATACTTTGTTTAACGGCGAGAGAAAAAGCGCCTAACCGCGGTAGGGGCTTTGGAGATCGCCGTTACCCCATGGCCTATGCCGTGGGAATCTTGAGGTTGAGGTGAATTCATCTCATAAAGAGGGGACTGTTACGAAGAAGAGAAAGATTGGGTTTTCGTTGATCGGGGCCGGTATCGTGCTGGCATTGGGACTGGCGGTTGCGGGGTGTAGTGATATATTTACGCAGCCTAAGCCGACAGAGCCAGTAACGCTCGGAACAGCAGATGGTGGTTTGACACGGCATGATTACCTTGCTTTGCTTAAGACCCAGGACAATCACAAAGTAAGCGTTGAGGCATTGCAGGAAATGGCCTCCACCCTCTTGCAGACGAACAAAATTGCCCGATCGGTGGCTCCGGCAGGGAGTGTCATTACCGGCACGAAACAATTGACCTCGCTCGGCGGGAAACACTTTACGTCCTCCGGTTCGGCACGCTCTGCTGTCGCTGTAGAAGAAGAACCGATAGAGCTATACGAACTGACCATCGGCGACCCGGAAGGGGATGACGCGGGTTTTATTCTGGCAAGTAATGATGACCGGGTAGGTAATTTTCTTGCAATAGCGGAAGGTTCACTGGAGGAAATCAACGAAGATTTTGCGGCGATTCTTAACGAGAATCTGGCGGCATATATTGACGAGACCATCGCCATGTATGACCGCATAACCGATGCGGACATTGAAGCCGCCATTGAAAAGGCGATAGCGGAGGAGTCGGACGGGGCGCGGACGTTATCGACCCATTGGAATGGAATTGACAACAATTGGCATGCAATTGGCTGTGCTTCTGATTTTACGCCAATAAAAGATGCGCTGATTAAAACAAAATGGGGGCAGGGTGCCCCGTACAGCAAGTACATAAACGCACGAGTATATGATTATGGTTATGTAACCGGATGTACCGTAACCGCGATAGCGCAGATTGTAGCGTATTACGGGCATCTGAAATCTACAACACCGTACAAAGCCGGTAATTTTAACAATTCAAGTTTCAACAATGCGTACGCCGGCGTATGGAACGGCACTTACGATTGGGCAAACTTGAAAGCTGGCTATTTGAATTCTGACGCCTTAAAGGGACAAGCAGCGGCATTGATGTGGCAAGTCGGCTCGAATGTAAAGGCGAAATTCTATGATAATAAAGGGTCAACTGTAACCCCGATTTTTGACGCTGACCAACCGTTATATACCGGTTTTAAAAATATGGGGTATCAGCTTTTTGGATATAACTTCTTTAATAAGGGTATGTTTCACGCAACGGAAATTGTTGACGGCAACCTGGGCAGTATTATTTTCTATGATAATAACAGTCCCTCATTGGTTATAGCAGGTCTTTTAAATGATCTCCCAATATTGATGTATGGAGCTACGATGGATAACACGAATGCTCACAGTTGGGTAATAGATGGATTGGGCGCTATGACCTATTATCTTGAGGTTCTGCAATACGGACAGACAAACCTAACCAGCGCGGTCCTAGTCACTTTGAATAACAGCATGATGGTACATTGTAACTATGGTTGGAATGGGCAAGGCAATGGCTGGTATGTCTATGGCCTTTTTGACACGGGGAATAAATTATTGGTGGGCGGAACCGACCAAGGCGGGCCTAGTTATAATTTTTCACGTAATGTCAAAATAACCATACCAATACCCGAGTGATATGGATGTTGTTCGGAAACCAGCCGGGTTTCCGAACAACGCCTACGGTGTTGAAAAACTTGACAGGCATTGAAAAATGCTGTATCATCTATACTATAGGAGGACGAATTATGAGGTCTGTATATCTTTTATCCGTAATGTTTTTGAGCATTTGTGTGGTGGTAAGCACTTGTCGGCTTGATTCCGCCGTGGAACCGGTTGATCCGAACCTGGACACGGAACTGGCGGCGTGGGAAGCGCAAGGCGTTACCTGTTATTTGTTGACGATTACCCACTCAAATGGAGACGCAACCTATTCCACAAAGGCAATAATTACTGAAAATGTACCGGAATATGTTGGAGCCGGTGATGTTGGGATTGTCGGTGCTTCTGAGCCGGTTCTGCTGCCTGACGAGTTTCCGTTTCAACCCATTGCGGAGACGGTGCGTGATATTTATGATATAGTTGAAAAGGCCGTATCCAATAATACCCTGGCCGCCATTCAATTTGACAGCGTACGGCACATTCCAAAATATGTGAAAATTGCAAATGACACACTGGTCATTACAAACTTCGATCCGGTAACAAACTCAAAGCAGATTGGCACGGGAGATTTTGACATGACGCTTTTTAATCAGGAAAAGGCAGCGTGGGAAGCACAGAATATCCGGTCATACCGGTTCGTGGAACGGACGGATTTGAATTTCCAGAGTATACCAATTCAAATTACTGTTTTGCCCGGTACAGAACCAATACTTGAGTGTCCTTCAGATTTTCCGGCAGACCAATTTGCACAGGCTGATTTGGAAGCGGGAACCCTTTGTGGAAAAACAATTTCAGAAATTTATTCCGAAATTGAAAAACGCGTTGCAAGCAGCTATGGATGGTGCAGTCAAGATAGTGCGCATCGGACAGTACAATTTACAATCCGGTATAATGCTGCGTATCATTATCCTGAATACTTCCACAATGTGGGATTAGTTGACGGTAACGTAGAACCGGGCGGATGGGGTGGTATTGAAATAACCAGTTTTGAACCGCTGGACGAGTAACGCACCCTAAACATACAGAAGGATATCTATAGCACAATATTGAGACAACTTCAAAACTTTGGTTTACGAAGTTGTCTCATTTTTTTGAGTAAAAATGGTGCTTGGCACCAAACTGGAGGTATATAATGAGTAAAGCGATCAAGTTTTACTTTACTGCAGTGTTTTGTCTCTCGGTTCTTATATCGAGCTGCGATTTGTTTATGATAACCTGTTACGATAGCCAATGGGAGTTTTTTGTTACACTCACCATCAAGAACGAGACCGATGCTACTGTAGATATTACGCTTGATGAGCGCGTTGCCGGAGACAATGGTAACGGCCTTGTGTGGGGGCAGCATGCCGGCAATGACGGCCCACGCCCGGAGTCGTCCGTTATTGCCGCGATTCCTTCCGGTGGGTCAGAAAATGTGTCTGTTACGGCAAGTTGTGCCACTTATTCAACCGAAATGCCAGGATTGGCGTCTTTTATGCTTTGGGTAAACGGCGACAAGCTATATGCCGGCTGGGATCTTGCTAAATATGGGAACAAGGTGAGTATTGACGACAAGACTTCTGAGGCCGATTTTACCGGGCACGGCTATGGATATATATTTGGCGAAAATCCTGAAGCAGATGGCCGGTGGTATTCGACCCTGCCGCCCAATACCAAGACACTCAAAGGCCGACGGCTCACAACACACTACACCGTAACAATCACCGATGCCGGCGCCTCCTTCGATTCTGTGGAGATTGAGGAGTAGAACTGTAGTTACTTTAAAGCCGCCCGGCATTCGTGGCGGGCGGCCTTGTACTTGCCTATGGTGCCAGGCACTAAATTTGGTACATCCAACTGTAAAACAACAGGATAAGCATATTTTTCATGCTTATCCTGTTGTTTTGTATCACTGTCTGAATGCAGTCAATTGCTTGGCTTAAGGGGAACGATTATGGCCTATAAAAAGAGCTTGCTATTTGTGTTGCTTGCGGTGCTTTTATTCGCTTCTTGTGTAGACCCACAGAGTACGACAGGTATCGAAATTTCCAATAACTCGTCGTACAATTTACATTTAGGTTTTGAAAACTCCGATGGTGTAGGAATGCTTCTTGTTCTTGATATAAACTGCCTTAGGAAAATGGTGCCTGGCACCAACTCCATACCGGGTTTCCGAACAACGCTATGGTGTTGAAAAATTTGACAGGCATTGAAAAATGCTGTATCATCTATACTATAGGAGGACGAATTATGAGGTCTGTATGTCTTTTGTCCGTAATGCTTTTGAGCATTTGTGTGGTAGTAAGCACTTGCCGGCTTGATTCCGCTGTGGAACCGCTTGATCCGAACCTGGACACGGAACTGTCCGCATGGAAAGCGCAAGGCGTTACCGAATACTGGCTGACCCTTACCCATACAAGCGGTTCCGAGACATATTCCACAAAGGCAAAAGTCACGGATGATGTACCGCAGTATGTTGAGATGGGCGGCGTTTCTGCGGCGGTATTACTGCCGGAAGATTTTCCCTTTCAACCGCTGGCGGAAACAGTTCAGGGGCTTTACGACCTCGTGGCAAAAAACACAACGGCTGACACACAATTTGACCCCCTGAATCATCTTCCCAAATACGTGCAGATTGGAAATAATACGATTGTTGTTACGGATTTTGAGGCGGTAACAAAGAAGACGCCAATTGCCACTGAAGACTTCGATTGGGCTCTGTTTAATCAAGAAAAAGCGGCGTGGGAAGCGTTGAATATTAAGTCCTACAGGTTTGTGGAACATCTACTTTGTGACTATCCAACAGTCCCGCTGGCCATCACGATTACCCCAAATGTTGAGCCGCAGGTTGTAGGCGATGAGACAGGATGGTATTACGGTGATACAATCTTAGAGATCTTCACGGCTATTGAGTCGAGTGTCAAGGATGCACAGATAATACATCAGGACCGTCGTTATTCATCCCCAGTCACCATACGTTACAATCCGGTCTATCATTATCCCGAATACTTTTTCGTAGGCGCCTTCTATGACAATGAACCTATGGATGGCGGAGGGGCCGGTGTTGAGATAACCCGCTTTGAAGTGCTGCCCGATGGATGGCTTGAAACTATTGCATCAAAGCGCATCAATTTTGATAGTGTTGCATTTAACCGGGAACTGAGATTATGGGAAGAAACTGCATGGGGCATAAAAAAATATACCTTTACCCAGATGCATGAATCAAACTTTGTGCAACCCCCCGCAGCAGTATCTTATTTGGTTGATGTTTCCGGCAGCACTTTGTTATCCAGGGAGAGTGATAGAGGAAAGTCTTTTTGTGGAGATATTATGGTGCTGTATTCACGGATTGCGTCAGATGTTGAGCACTGGAAGGAGGAACTGTACAAAAACGCCGACTATGCTTCCCTTGACTGCGATATTTCCTACAACACCGAATGGCACTATCCTGAAAGGGTACGTTTCAGCATCGGTTTGACATCGGGAGGAACGTATACCGGCTGGTGGGAGAATATAGACATCATCGAATTTAAAAAATTAGAATAGGGGTTGAGGGGTACTACTCCTTAACCTTGTGTCAATATAGGCCATTCGGTGTTGTAGGAAATATCGCAGTATGTTGAGATGGGCGGCGTTTCTGCGGCGGTATTACTGCCGGAAGATTTTCCCTTTCAACCGCTGGCGGAAACAGTTCAGGGGCTTTACGACCTCGTGGCAAAAAACACAAC
>BNVD01000135.1 GCA_025997835.1 Spirochaetia bacterium | reverse complement strand
GCTGGAAGTAACATCCAAAGAACCCTCGCCCACAGAAACAGAACTGGACGTAGGATTTGCCACCAGTGCCGCAAGCCTCAACCTTTCCCTCCCCCTGGGCGGCAAGGGGGGGATACTGCTCATGGGGAAAGTCACCTATTGGGACACCCTGGTATGGACGTTCCAGGGATTAAGCAAGGCCATGCCGGAAAACGAGACCCTGGCGATGATCAACGCGGTATCCGTCCCGCCCTTTATCAGAAGCGCCGCCCTGGGGGCGAACTACCGGTTTACTACGGACCTTGAATTAAAGGTAAACGGCTTTTTTGGCAGTGATGGTGTGGGCGCATCATACTTTACCGACTATGATGAAGACGGGCTCCTGGGGGGGCAAGTAGCGGGGAATGACGGGATCTCGGGCAGTGTAAACATGGACTTTGGGTACCATACCTATCAGGGCTTCGGTATTGCGGGCCTTACCTTCAACCCCGTGCCCGCGGTGGTACTCAAGGCCACCATCGGCGCAGGGTACACAGAAATGATCGCCAAAGGGGATGTCAATAACGATGTAGTGGTTCACTATAATGATAAATTTTTGAATATGTACGGAACACTGTTTCAGGGTAAAGGCATCAATCTTGATACATCCCAATCCTACCACGCGCCTGATTTTAACGCGGGGATTTTATCGGACAATCTGATTTTCAACGCTCAGGCCCGGTTTGATATGGATTGGGATCTTGGCCGGGGTTTTCTCGCCGCCGTGGGGGCGCAGGAACTCTACACCAATTGGCGGCAGTACGAAGATGTGGGCCTCGATATGGAAAGTTATTTCCTGCCTGGGTACGTTAACCCTAAATATGATCAGTTGGCCATTTACGGCATCGACTACGCTGCGGTAATCTGGCCCTTTCATAAAATTGTGGATGTGGAAAACCACGGGGTTTTCAGTTCCGCTTATGCCCTTGGGGAATACACCAGTCCCAATCAGCGTTTCGGTGCGGAGCTGGGCCTCAGGATGGATCACCTGTATTTTTCGGGCAATGGCTTCGCGGTCCCCGCAAAGCCAATATGGAGCCCCCGGCTCAACCTGGATTTTGGCATCCTGAAGAACAAGGGTATTCTGGATTCCCTCACCGCTACTGCCGGTACGGGCCTCTTTGCGTCAATGAACGAAAACATATCCTTTATTGAAGAGGGAAATGACGGCCTTGAGAACCTGACCCTGAACCGCTCCTGGACCAGTGTAATCGGGACCAAAGTTGATTTTTCAGGGGGCGTTAGTTTTAGTATCGAAGGGTACTACAAGAAAGTATTTAACCGTGCCCATATCCTCGCGGACATCACCTCTCAAACCGCCGGTAGTGTTGATGTCAAATGGGGGTTTAACGGGGAAGGTGAGATTTGGGGCTTTGACTTACAGTTGCAAAAAATGCAGTCCCGGTATATAGACGGGTGGATTTCCTACACCTATACCAATGCCCAATACCGGGAACCGGCAGGCGGCGATTTTAGTGACAGCGGTTCCGAGGAGGACGCGGGCCAATGGTACTATCCATCATTCCACCGCTTCCACAACTTCAACCTGGTACTCAACATAAAACCGGTCAAGCGGTTCAATATCGCCTTCCGTTTCGGCTTTGCCTCAGGCCAGCCCCAAACCCGCGTAATATGGGGAGAGGTTTTCCCCTACCCGGTACAGCAGGCCGAATGGAACGAGGCGACTCAAAAATATGAAGCCGTACTGGATGAAGACGGTAATCAGGTAATTATCCAGAAATTCAAACGGCTCAGAATAGGCCAGGAAAAAACCCGGGGCGTCTGGTCCCTTCCGCTGGATCTCAAATTTTCCTTCTTTCGTTTTGACCGCAAGGGCCGGGTACAGACGGAAATATACCTGGGCGCGGAAAACGTGCTGTCCCTGGTGTATAGACCCCAACAGGTCAGAACCACCTACAATGAATACACCGGCAAGGAGGATACGGGAAGTAATTCCGCCTCCTACGATCTGCCGATTCCCATGATTTCTTTCGGATTCAAATGGAGCTATTAGGCATGAAAGACAAACGGTATTCCCGCGGATTGCTGGCCGTACTGTTGAACGCAGTATTGCTGTCACTTACCGGGTGTGTCACGATGGTACAGAAAACCGGCGAACTGCTGGACGGTTCGGCCCGTGCGGAAAAGACCCTCGTGGTGTTTGAGGATAAAAACGGCGGCCCGGACCATAAAGGGATCCGGGTCAGCCAGGTAGTGCGGAAACGGGGGAGCCAGGGCGAAGCTTCCGAAGGCATCGTTATTACGGTCGGCGCTTTCCCCACTCTGCGGCTTTCAGGCAGCGCTCCCGCCTGGGACGGGCGCTTCGCTCTGGAATCCCTGGAGTTCCTCAGCCCCAACCTGACCGGCTGGAACGAGTTCAGCCGGGAACTACTGGGGGAAGGGCGCTTCTGGGTGAACGGACTCAGCGCAACCTTCACCCTTTTGGGAACGCCGTCGGTGCTGGACATCGGCGCCGGGAAGATACGGCGGAACACCACCCGTATTACCGGGGCGCAGGCCCTAACCGCCCTGCGTAACCGGGAAGAGCGGATATACGCAATTACCGGCTGGATGCGGGAATGGCTGGAAAGCCATGAAAAAGACCGGCGCTTTACCGGTTTGGAGGACTTTGAAGGGTACTGGAAGCCCATCCTCTTTCCCGAAACCCTCCGTGCCACGCAACGGCCCGTCGCCTGGACGGCGGAGGGAGCCGAATGGACACGGGGCGAAGACATACGGTGGAACAAGACCTATACCGCAGCCCTGCTGGGCGAAGAGCTGCGGCCTATCCGGGATTCGGGGACCCTGTTCCGGGATTGGGAAGAGGCCGCCGCCTGGATCTATTATCAATTTGCCTGGGATTATATACTGGAATCTCTGATAGGCGAGATACGCCTGTCAAAAATAAAGTGAGGTAACGACATGGACGGCGGAACGACCAGTTTCTCCCTATTGGAACTTTTCAGCATGGGCGGGGTATTCATGTGGCCCCTTCTGTTTTTTTCGGTGGCTACTATCGCTATAGCCCTGGAGCGGACGATCTTTTTACTATACCACGATCTCAGGCTCGATGACCTCAAGCTCAGAACCGAAGCGTACATTTGCTCCGGCGACTTTGAGGGAGGACGGCAGTACCTTTCCGCCCTGACCGAACGGCGTATGGGGGCGCGGATACTCCTGATTCTGGTGAGCCGGGCGGCCCCCGGACACGGCCTTTCGGAACATCAAATTGAAAAGGCGGTAGAATCGGAAGCCCTTACCTGTATCAACACGCTGGAAAACGGCTTCAACTTCCTCGTCGCCCTGGGGTCTATCGCCCCTCTCACGGGATTCCTGGGAACCGTTTCGGGGATGATCGGCGCTTTCAAATCCATCGCCGAAGCCACCGATGTTAACGCCCAAATCGTAGCCAATGGTATCTACGAGGCGCTCATCACCACCGTGTTCGGCCTCATCATCGCCATGGTCGCCATGGTTGCCCATTCCCTGTGCAGCCACGTCGTGGACAAGTTCGCCGCCGATGTGGAGAAAACCTGTTCGGACCTGATCACCGATATGGCGGTCCGTTCCGCCGGCTCGCTTAATTCCGGCGGAAAAGCCGCAGAGCACTTCGCCGGAGAATCGCTGTCATCGCGGTCATCGGACCTGCGGTCATCGGACCTGCGGTCATCGGACCTGCGGTCATCGGACCTGCGGTCATCAGACCTGCGGTCTGAGGACAGTGACTCAGAGGTCCGTGAATAATCATGCGCCTTTCCCGAAAGAAACGGCAGCATCCCGACAATTCAAGCGCCTCAAGCGACATTGCCTTTCTTTTGATCATCTATTTTATTGTCATTGCGGGGTTCAACGTCAACAAGGGCTTTTTGATGACCCTGCCGGCACGAGACTCCTCCCGGCTCATCCTCAAGGATGATTTACTGCGCTTCGATCTGGATGATTCCGGCCGCATCGTGTTTCAGGGTGAAATTGTGGGCATCCCGCAGGCAGAACGCACTATCAGATCCGCAGTCGGTACAAACCCAAACCTGGCGGTTATTTTAACCATAGACCCGGAGGCTCCCTGGCAGCAGGTGGTATCATTTGTGGAATTGGCACAAAAACTGTCGGTGGATTCATTCTCGTTTACCATGAAAGACAGCGAAGATCTCACCGGGGGTTCATCGTGAAACTCCGCCGTAACCGGAAGAATTTTGTCGTACCCCTCAACTCCATGTCGGACGTAGCGTTCCTGCTCCTCATCTTCATCATGCTCGTATCCCTGATTAACTACCGCAAGGAAGTCAAGATCGAATACCCGGAAGCCGCGGCGGCAACAAAAACCAGCGCGGAAAAAAACATGGAAATCTGGATCAACCGTGCGGGTAACCTCTACCTTGACGGCGATCCCTGCACTCTGGAGACCATCGAGTATGCCGTGGGCGAGATCTATCGCAGCGCGCCGGACACCCGACTCCACATCATCGCCGACCGGCTCACCCCGTTCAAAGAAGTCCGTCAGGTACTGGAACTGTTACAGCTCCTCCAATACCGGGTGGTCAGTTTTGTGGTGAAGGATGCGTAGCGGTATGGGTATCGGCAACAGTAATGGTGCGCCGTCAGGCGGCGCAGTGTACAGCGCGGAACGCAACGCCAACCGTATCCGGCTCATCATCTTTGCCGCGGTCGCCCTGGCCCATGTGCTGTTGATCCTCTTTTTTGCGATTACCGTAAACTCATCTGCGCTTCCTCCCGAAGAACTGCCTGCGGTGATGAAACTCACCGACATTCAGGAAGAAAAGCCTGCCCCGCCGCCTCCACCTGAACCCGTAACTCTCCCCCAAAACGCCGTAGAATCCATCGCGGAAACCATGGTCGAAACCGAAACCGCTCCCGACCAGACACTGGTGGCCCCCGGTACCTTAACGGAGTTCCACGCACCCAGCACAGGCGAAGCGGAAGTATACCTGCCGATGCACAAGATTTCTGTGGCCCCGGTGTTTTCGGAACGGGAAATTTTCAGCAGAATGGTGTACCCCTCCATCGCCCAGCGTTCGGGCATAGAGGGTCTGGTGTATCTGGAACTGGTTATCGACCGGCAGGGGGTAGTACGGCAGGTCATTATCCTCAAGGAGGACCCTCAAGACCGGGGCTTCGGCGAAGCGGCGGTCAAGGCTTTCGAAGGTCTGCGCTGTACCCCGGCAGAGGCCAACGGGGAAGCGGTAGGGGTACGGTACCGCTACCCGGTGAGGTTCTCCATACGGGGGTGACACATTGGCAATTCTCAATTTGCATTACGGGCATATATGGGCGGGGCAGCGGGCAGCCCCCCGCCCGAGCCAAGGATGACAACAACTGTGCTCGAACCAGGCGCGTTTTCTCTCTGAAGGATTTGTTTTATCGGCTAAGACGCTTTAAGCTTTTTGGTGGGTTGTCATAATGGCTCGGGGAGGGGCCGCCCGCCGCCCCGCCCACCGTTGTAGGTTTTTGAATTGCCTGCTTTAAGATGGGGAAGATACGGGTGGGGCATTTCCGGCGGTTAAAATGCAAATTGAGAATTGCTGGTAACCCATATAGGCTAGGAGTTTGTTGCACTTCGTGCATTTCAATAGAAAAAATCGGCTTTCAAGCCGATTTTTACCCTGCAAACTCCGTAAGCAGCCCGTTAATCGTGGTTTTTTTGCGGCCTCAAGCGCAAAAAAACCACAAGTGCAACAGGCTGCTAGTTGCCGCTGGCGGCAATGTTCTTCAGGGCGGCGGCGGCGAGCCGTTTTACCGCGTTGGTCCAGCTTACGTTCTGGACCGCGCGCAGGGTCTGGGAGCCGCTGTCCTTGCCAATCGCCCCCAGGGCGGGGATCAGGGATCGTATCATCCGTTCATCCCGCTTGGTAAGGGTACCATCCTGAAGCCGGCCATTGAGGGCGATGATAAAAGACGAAAGGAGCCGCACCGACTCGTCTGAGGCGAGGGCCGACAGGGTGTTAACCGCCCAAAGCCGTTCTTCCTCATCTTAAAGCAGGCAATTCAAAAACCTACAACGGTGGGCGGGGCGGCGGGCGGCCCCTCCCCGAGCCATTATGACAACCCACCAAAAAGCTTAAAGCG
>BNVD01000134.1 GCA_025997835.1 Spirochaetia bacterium | reverse complement strand
TGTCCGCAAACAGGGCGGCGTTGCCGTCTTTTTTATCCCGTGAACAGCCCTTGATCTGGATTTCCTGAAAGGCCCCGTCCGGTGTTTTTACTACCGCATCCACCCCATGATCGTCAACCACCGGAAGGTATACGTCAAGGTTCGCGTCAAGCATACGGCTAATCACATAATACTCGAACTGTTTACCGGTCTGCTGCGGTCCTTTTTGTGTTGGTTTTGCCATGTTACACATCTCCTGTTCGCGCATATTTGGGACCGCGCCAGGGCGGTCCCGTAAATCTAAAAGAAGCGAGCACTCAGGGGCATACAACCCGGAAACCGACCCAGCCAAGTCCGCCATCGGGGCTTTCTAAGTTACGGTTAGCCACCGAGCATTCGTAATCGTCGTGCATATCACCGCCCCGTACGCTCCGGGTCGCGTTCAAATTAATGTCCTAACAATTGTTCAAGCCAAATAAAAAAATTGGCTCAACCAAGCGTCGGTTGAGCCAATTAGGTTATTAATTCGGCTCGGAAATCATCCACATGTCTGAACCATCATTCCAGTAATATGCAATTGAATCAAAATCGGCGATCGTTAGCCGAAAGAACTCGCCCTTTTTCCTATTTGAGAAGGGGATACTTGATAAATCCGACCATTCCGTAAAGGTTAGCTTATCCCACGACATCCAAGCTGCTTTCGTTTTAATGTAAGCCTGAACTTCTTCTTTCGTGAACAGTTTGGAGGCCTTTTCAATCAACAGCCCGTCGACATTTGTCACCTGCTTAAACGACATCGCCGGTGCCTTAACAACAACCTGGTCAGTTGCTACAGCTCCGTCAACCGCTTGTTTTTGCTTCTCCTGACAACTTACAGTAAATAGTACTCCGAATGTCAGTACTACCGCCAACACTCCTGCTGCCCTGTGGGCAGCTTGCACAAAAAATCTGTTACGCTTCATTTTGAAGCCTCCTGCGGTTTTTATGTCCCGCCGACAAAATTTGTATATTTAACCGCACAAGCGGGTAAAACCTTATTTACGGTATCAGCTCCGATACCAGCGGCCCCCACGGGCCTTTCTTGCCTTCATTTTCAATTTGTACCGCAAACCATGCCGTCTTTCCGCTGTCCCCGAAGTCGAATTCGATAACGTCTTTTTTCTTCTTGGTGAAGAAGGATTTGCGTAAATCATCAGGACCGGCAGGGGGTGTTTCTCCTTGGGCAACCACGGTGTACCAAATGCGGTAGCCTTTGTTGGCGGCATCGGCGGGGTTTCCGGTTACATAGATGATTTTTAAGCCGAGTTCGTGGCGGCCTACCAGGTAGGTTTCGATGGTTGCCTGCGCGGTGGGCGTTCCGCTGGGGGTGGGGGTGCTGTCGTGGGGTTTGAGAGCGAGCGAGACATAATCACTATCCTGCAAAGGCGGCGTGAAAAAATATCTGCGCTTGCAATTCCTGAGGAAAAAAGTCAATGCGTTAAACGCCTCTTTGCACTGCGCCGTTGCCACGGGGGTGCGGGTGGATTCGTTTTTCTCTGTTTCGAGGGCGGTTTCCGCCGTTTGTATGAGGGGGTCGAGTTCCTGCAAGACACCGGCGGGGATGTTCCACGCGCTTGCATTGGCGGGGATAACACCTTTCCAGTCCTTCGCCATTGCCAGTTGTCCCTCGCGGGTGCCGGGGAGCCAATCAGTATTATAAGCCTCCTTATGCTTATTGCGGACAGAACGCCGTGTTCTGTCTTCAGAATGGGTCATTCTGTCCTCCGAATGAAGCGTTCTGTCTTCCGGTTAAGGTATTCTGTCTTCCGAATGGAGTGTTCTGTCTCCAGAATGGGGCGTTCTGTCTTCCGAACAGGTTGTTCTGTCTCCAGAATGAAGTGTTTTGTCTCCAAAACAGGGTATTCTGTCCACAGAATGAGGAAATTTGATAAAAACCCGTGAATTTAGTAGTTTTGTCTAGTAGATTTTTTTGAGACTTTTCTGTATCATATGAGCCGTGAGCCGTGAGCCGTGAGCCGTGAGCCGTGAGCCGTTTCTGTCTGTATGTTTGCCATTACCTGAAACATGAGAATAGTATACCAAAAATTGAAATATTGTGCAATAGGTCTTACAAAAAATGTGAAAAAAAGGCGGTTTTCTTCTTGCCGCCGCATATTGCGGCGGGGGGCTGCCTCTAGTAGCCCCAAAACAGTAAAACTCACATTATGGCGGGAAAATGGCTGTTTTTGGGGGAATTCCCCTATAATTTGCGCCGAAGGCGTACAACATTATTTTTCTATATATTTACGGGCGTAGCCCGCCCCCATTATTTATTTTTCCGATTAGCGGCGTAGCCGCTTGGCATAATTATTATATTTTATTCTTATTTCTTAAAAAACAGTAAAGTTCCCGTGCCAAGGATGGCACGGTGCGACGAATAAGTTGGGGCAAAATAATTTTTCTTTTGTGATTGCCTTTGTAATTATTTCTTTTATGTTTTTATCTTTATTCTTATATTATTTACAAAAAGCTTAGGAGGGCATTTCGTATAACTGACCTACAGGTCCGACGACAACGGTGGGCGGCCTAATGCCCGAGCAGCGGACCGCTATCTTCCCCATCTTAAAGTGAATGGTAATACTCATACACCCGACAAAGGCAGGGGGCGTGGTGGACGGCCTGATGCCTGCACAGCGGACCGCTATCTTCCCCATCTTAAAGTGAATGGTAATACTCATACACCCGACAACGGCAGGGGGCGTGGTGGACGGCCCCTCCCCGAGACATTATGACAACCTACCCAAAAGTTTAAACCGTCTTAGCCGGTAAACCAAATCCCTCAGAGAGCAAACGCGCCTGGTTCGAGTAAAGTAGTTGTCATCCTTGGCTCGGGCGGGGGGCTGCCCGCCGCACCGCCTGTATATGCCAGCTTATGTATTTCTTGTATTATCATCTCATGAACCACACAATCGACATACGAAGCGACACCGTTACCGGCCCCACCGACGAGATGCGTAAGGCTATGGCGGCGGCGGAAGTGGGGGATGATGTCTACGGCGACGACCCTACGGTGAACCGGCTGGAAGCGCTGGGCGCGGAAATGCTGGGCAAGGAAGCGGCAGTGTTTGTGCCTTCCGGGACCTTTGGGAACCAGTTGGCCCTGTTTACCTGGTGCCCGCGGGGGACCGAGGTGATTCTGGGGGAGGAGTGCCACATCGTTCAGCACGAGGCGGGGGCGGCGTCGGTTATCGCGGGGGTGCAGACCCGGCCCATCCACGCCCCTGACGGGGTGCTTACCGCGGAGGCGCTGCAACAGCGCCTGCGGAAACGGGACCTTCACACTCCGGCGACCTCCCTTATATGCCTTGAGAACGCCCATTCGCTGGGGCGGGTGGTTCCGTTGGAGGCTATGGACGCAGTGCGGGCGGTGGCGGACGAGTGGAGTGTGCCGGTGCATCTGGACGGGGCGCGGATTTTTAACGCGGCGGCGGCGCTGGGGATAGAGGCCTCCGCTATCGCCAAGCGGGTAGACTCGGTGATGTTCTGCCTGTCCAAAGGACTTTGTGCGCCCGTGGGCTCCCTATTGGCGGGGCCCAAGGCGTTTGTCGAGGAGGCGCGGATGAAGCGGAAGATCATGGGCGGGGGGATGCGGCAGGCCGGCATTCTGGCGGCCGCAGGTATTATCGCCCTTACGCAGCAGACGGGGCATCTCGCGGAGGACCACCGGCGGGCAAAGGCGCTGGCGGCAGGGCTGGCGGCCATACCGGGGGTGGAGGCGCGGCCGGAGGAAGTGGACATCAATATGGTGTTTTTTACCTTTCCGCCCGCCCGCGACCCGGCGGCTGCGGCGCGGATTATGAAGGTGTTCGCCAATCATCAGATTATCATCAATAGCCCGGATGCAGGACAGTTCCGGTTCGTCACCCACTACTGGATTGGGGATGCGGAGGCGGAGACCATACTCCGTGCGAGCCGGGAGGCGTTTAGCCTATGAAAGCCTTTCTGGAAAAACGGCGGCAGCGGATTTATGACTGGATGGGCGCGGCAGGTATCGCCCTGGTGATGTTCGAGGACTTTGAGGGCCGCCGGGACCCATCGGTACGGTGGCTTACCGGGCATCCCGGAGACGCGCTGCTGTTTTTGTCTGCCGATAAAAAGTCCCTCCTCGTCCCCTGGGACATCAACATGGCCCGCTTCTACGCCGAGGCGGACCGGATCATCCCCTACGGTGATTTTGAGCTCCAGCCCATTAAGGCCCTGCGGGGCGCGGCGGAGTATCTCAAGACACCGCCGGGATCGCGGCTGGAGATACCGCCAAACACGTCATACCCGTCGTTCCTGAAATACGTTGAGGAAGTTACCGATTTTGATGTGCTGTGCCGGAAAGACGGGGTCTATGAACTGGTTAAGGACCTGCGTATGGTAAAGGATGATGAGGAAATCAGCATTTACCGCAAGGCGGCGGCCATCACCAACGAGATAATCGATCTATTGGAAGTTCAGGTCCATGCGGGAACGCTTAAAACCGAGCTTGACGCGGCGCTGTTTATCGAGGCCGAAGGCCGTAAGCGGGGCTGCGAAGGCACAGGCTTTGAAACCCTGGCCGCGGGGCCCGACCGGAGCTTCGGCATCCACGCCTTTCCCGCCTTTACCAACGCCGCCTTTGCCGCGCACGGGCTGTCCATTCTGGACTTTGGGCTGAAGTATCAAGGCTATACCACGGATGTAACCATGACCTTCGCCTGCGGCCCCCTGTCAAAGGGACAGGAGAAGCTCCTCACCCTCACCGAGAAAGCCTACAAGCTGGCCCTTGGCATGGTGGGCGGCGGCATTGCGGTCCGGGACATTGCGCTCGCGGTAAATGCTTTCTTCGGCAAGGCCAAAAAGGCCATGCCCCACGGCCTGGGCCACGGCATCGGCCTTGAAACCCACGAGGACCCCTTCCTGCGTACTCGGACGGACCCGGCGCTGACCCTCCAAACAGGGATGCTCTTTACCCTGGAGCCGGGGCTCTACGACCCGGTCCACGGCGGCTGCCGTCTTGAGAACGATGTGCTGGTTACCGGAGAAGGGGTAGAGGTGCTGACGCGGTCGCGGGTGGTGAGGCTGTAGGGTTCGCGCATTCCCCCCAACTGCCCGCAAGCCCCCCCAATGGTCCGCCCCTTCCGGTACCGCCGGGTAAACGCGATTCCCCGCTGCTCCAGTTCCGCCATGAAAGCTGCCAGTTCTCCCGGTTCAGGTTCCCGCAAAGGGCGGCCCGCAAAGCTCATCCCCTCTACCGGGTTCCAGGGTATCAGGTTGATAACGGCATCCAGCCCGCGGATAAACGCTTGCAGGGCATCCACATCCTCTCGCCGGGTGTTAAGCCCACCCAACAGAACCATTTCCAGGGTTATCCGCCGCCCTTCACACTGTTGATAGTGCTGTAAGGCCGCCTTTACTTCCGGCAGGGGGTTTGATTTGGTTACCGGCATAAGATGCTCCCGCAGCGCCGTGTCCGCCGTGGTTAGCGAGAGGGCCAGCCGTACCCGTGGGCCGTTGTCCGCCAGGTCCCGGATACCGGCGGCGATACCGCTGGTGGATACGGTTATCCGCCGCCCGGAAAGGCCGAATCCTTCAGACGCGGTAAACACCGAAACCGCCCGGCGGAGTTCGGCCAGGTTGAGCATAGGTTCACCCATACCCATGATAACGATATTGGAGATCGTATTAGCGTCCGCATCGCCGTCCGCCGCCGCGCCCCGCAAATGGAGAAACTGTTCTACGATTTCGGCAGAGTCAAGATTGCGGCGAAAGGGGAGGGCGCCGGTTTTGCAGAATACACATCCCTGCGGGCACCCCGCCTGAGTCGAAAGGCAGGCGGTCCTGCGCTCTTCCCCATCGGTGAGTAAAACCGCCTCAATCAGGCAGCCGTCTCTAAGGCTGATTTGCAGTTTTTCCGTCCCATCGGGGTCTTTGAGCCGTGCGGCAACTTCACTGGCGTAGAGGGAAAACCGTTCCCCAAGGTCAGCCCGCAAGCTCTGGGACAAGTCGGTCATTTCGGCAAAGGAGCGGACGCCGCGGCTTATCCACGAAAAGATCTGTTTTACCCGGAACCGGGGCAAGGGATGGAGCAGTTCCTGCAATTCCGAAAGGGGGTAGCCAGAAAGTACAGGCTTGAAAACCGCCTCAATCATATAACAATTCTCATTTTAACCACCAGAAATGCCCCACCCGTATCTTCCCCATCTTAAAACAAGCAATTCTCATTTTAACCGCCGAAAATGC
>BNVD01000133.1 GCA_025997835.1 Spirochaetia bacterium | reverse complement strand
GGGACGTTAAAACCGCAAAGGAGTATTCAAATGAAGAAAAACAGAAAAGGGAGCGGAGCTTTCAAAAGCCTGCTCATGGTGGGAATGGTAGCGGCAGTGCTGGCATTCGGATTGGTTCTGGCCGGGTGCGATAACGGCGGCGGCGGTGACGATGGCGGCGGCTTTTCGATTAAAGACGTAAATGGCGGCGACCTTAAAATAGGCGACACCGTGGAACTGGTAGGGATCGACATTAGCCTCAATATGCACTATTTTGTTGAGTGGTGGTTCTCCGATACAGCAACTCCTCCGGGCGATGGTGATCCTGTGGACGGAGCCAATCAGTTTAGAGTCACCCTCGACAGCTCAGCAACTTTTACCCTTGATGCTACTTTTATTCCCTATATCGGCAAATACATCTACGCCTACGATAACTATACTGGGAAAACAAGCAATGTGCTCGGTCCAATTAAGGCGGCAGGGAACTGAATGATGCAGAAGCGTCAGTCCCGCCGTTTGAAAAAGAAGTAAACCGGCGGGGTTACACAAATTTTATCGGCGGGACATAAAACCCGCAAAGGAGTATTCAAATGAAGAAAAACAGAAAAGGGAGCGGAGCTTTCAAAAGCCTGCTCATGTTGGGAATGGTAGCGGCAGTGCTGTTGACATTCGGATTGGTTGTTGTTGGGTGCGATAACGGCGGAGGCGGCGATGAAGGCGGCAGCTTGACAGACCTGATTACACCGGCGGGTGCGTTTGAAGGTAAGGTGGACGTATCCGGCTCAAAAATAACCATTAAAAGCGGACAGACGGTAACGCTGACCGCGTGGGTGGAAGAAAAATGGCAGGAAGGCCGTACTGTTGCGGTTACTATCGAAGTGCCGTCCGGCGCGGCTATCGAAGGGGTGGAATACTCCCGTGTGGAAGTCTTTATCCGGCAAGGCGGGACTGCCAAGGTTAAAGGCATTACCATGGTGGGAGCGGAAGGTATGACTCTTGACGATGCCGCGTCCTATGTTTCCTTCCTTTTTACCGGAAAGCCTACTCTGTATGGCAATGCAAGCGTTGCGGCAGGCAAAACGCTCAAGGTAGGAACATACGGTATGCAAATATGGAGTACAAGCTCCGTGCCATCCGTGCTGTCGGTAAAAGGCGGCGGCAGCATAGATATAGGCGGAGTCCCCCTTGCTCCAGATCGAACGGTTGCAGAACTTGAGGTTACAGGAAGTACAGGAATAACTTCAAAACTTATCCTTGAAGACGGTGCAACGGTAACGCTTACCGGCCATGCCGATTATTATTCATATCTTGTTGTCGATAAAGACGCGGGTATTTATGGCGGAACGGCGGCATCGCCTTCGCTTACTAAAGTAGCCCTTTCGGCGGAGCGGGCAAGCGGTGCCGTTACAAGCGACAAACTGAGCGGTGATTCCGACGGTAACATTACGGTAGTTCCTGGAGAATGGACAGGTAGTGATCAGGCGACAATAACACTGGGCAAAACTCAGTGGGTAATAGCGGCAAATACTTTTGCTAATGTCGGCGTGATGAGCGCCGAGGCAAGTCCACCGCCTACTTCCTCTAAAAGCTTAACCCCTTCGAGTTTTCATGATAATACTGATGGTTCTTCAGTACGCACCAAAATTACGCTGACAGGGCGGCCTTAAACAAATTTTTGTCGGCGGGACATAAAACCCGCCAAGGAGTATTCAAATGAAGAAGAACAAAAAAGGGAGCGGAGCTTTCAAAAGCCTGCTCATGTTGGGAATGGTAGCACTCATGTGCGCCATTGGATTGGTTCTGGCCGGGTGCGATAACGGCAACGGTGGGGGCGGAGATGAAAAGCCATCCCTTGCGGAAGCTAAGGCGGAAATGCTGGCTGTCTATGATACAAATCCGGGGGAGTTTGCATCGTTTGTGGCAGGGTTAGGTGTTGACGGATTTGACACCTCCGCACTGGCCGGCAACCCTAACCAATGGACTGACGCTCAATGGACGGCGGTTTATCAGTTTATGCTGGATCACGGCTATTTCGATGAGGGTACTGAGGGCACCGACCCCACTCCTCCCGGCGGAAATACAGCCGCTAATAGTTTCGTAACCCACTACCTCGGCGGTCCTGCGTATGCGCAAGCGAATGGCTCTACCATTACGCTTATACAGGATGTGACTCTCAGCAACAGCGGCAGTTTGACAGATGGTTTGACACTGGTAATTCCGGCAGGGAAGAAACTGATAAACACGACTGAACAACTGTATGTGCGAGGTTCAGCAAAGATTGTCGTAAAAGGCGCCGGCAGCATTGAACTTGGTGGTTCTCTTAATTCTATAGGTGGTATAAACACAGGTTCCCTCTTCTTCGAGGATGAATCAAAACTCATCCTTGAGCAAGGCGGAACGCTTAAAATTCTCAAAGCAGGGGATCCGGGGAGCAATAGTACAGGTTCGCTTCTGGTAAGGATTGGCGCCGGAATTTACGGCGGTACGGCAGATGCGCCGAATATCGGCAAGACCAAACTCAGCGGCGTGCGGGAAACCAATAGCGCCGGTACTGACAAACTGAAGATTGTGGTAGCTGGTAGTACTAACAGGCCTTATTATTCCGTCAGTGTGGTTCCCAACACAGAACCTACCATCAATTCGCTGTATCTGGTTATGGGTAAAACGCAGTATAGCGTTGGGCAGGATTGCAATGCTTTGAGCGGCGTAGATGCGGATAGCAATGAGGCGAGCACATCATTTGCAGACGGCTGCTACCTAGCTGTCGGTGATGATTTTAGCACCCATCTTGGCGGCCTCGACTGGCGATATGACCGTCCCGCTATTACGTTGACCGGTTTATAATAAGCAGTTATGGTGCCTGGCACAACATCATAAACTTAAGAGTTTTTAACCGCAAAGTCGAATAAGTTTTTAAGGGAAAACACCTTCTTTTTCCCTTCCCTTTTTCGACTTCTTCGACTTCGCGGTTCAATTTCTTCATCTTCATGTTGCTAAGTTTATGATGTTGTGCCTGGCACCATCTATGCCCCCGAGGTATTGCAATACCCATTGTGTAGAGAGCGAGGATGCCCCGTCGGTAACGGCGGGGCTTTTTTACGGCGGTGGCGGTTTTTTCTCGCTGATACACGCGGGACCGGCTAACGAAGCGGGTGGCGGGGAATTACCCGCAAGCCACTAAGCGGTAAAAATTCTTCTGACAACATCCAATAATTGCAACAGAAAATCAGACGGGACTGTTTCAATAAACTGAAACGACCGTGCCGTATAGTCAAGGGTTACCAGTTGATCCAGCAGAACCGTCCCTTTGGTGATAATACCAGGCGGCAAATCACGATACAGCGGAAGTCTGCGTTGTGTCGTTGATATCGGCGCAACAACCACCACATTGGTATACTGGGGAACAATATTATTACTCAAGACAACCACCGGACGAAAGCCCTGTTGTTCGTGACCTTTCCGGGGGTTAAGATCGAGTTTAATGATGTCGCCTTGCCGGGGAATACCATTTACCATTGCTCGTTACCGACTGCCGCGCCGAAATCCACAAGCGGCTCACGGATGCCGTCATCACCATAACCCCTGAAAAGATACTCCAGCGAACCATCGTCAAAGCACCGGGCGGAAACATCAGAAACAGGCAGAATAAGAACCTCATACTGCAAATCGAGTGACGACCGCGGCAATGAAAAAAGCGGCTCCAACGCACTCCCCGGGACAATTTTTCGCAATGCTTCCATTTGTATAATCTCCTATAATATAGAGTATACCCCATCTTCACGTTTCATGGAAGGGGTTATTGACCAAAGTTTCCCTACACCGAGCAGTTTTTGCCGCTTCACGCAGAAACCTTGAGTTTCAGAATACCGGACTTTCGCTTTCGCGCCAGCCGGTTTTCTTCTTCCTGCCGGATTTGGTAGACATCAGCAAGCATTTCTTCCAGTTCCGCAAGATCATGCCCTTGTGTAAGATGTTCCGGATAGGTGTTCAAATAACCGACAAACCAGCCGTCATCGGCTTCCCAATAGGTATATGAAATTTCCATAGGGGCTTTTTTTATGCGGTGCCTGGCACTGCAAGTACAAAGGAGTCACCACCAGTGGTTTCCGCCCTCCTACGTTCACCAATCTTGACAGGGCTGGTCGGTCGAATTATATTTGACAGAGCGAGGCAGTATAACAATGGCATCAAATCAATCTTTGGTTAAAAATAAAAAATCAAAGGGTCATCTTAGATATGAGTCCATGCTGAAAGCCCTGCCGCCGGACATTCTCCGGGAACTGGTAAACCGCAAACTCGAAGAAATAAAGCGCATACAAGAACAGCCCAAAAATGGATAGCGCAACGCACGAATAGCACAAACATTTGTGTTTTTCGTGGTTAATTACTCTGTATCAGTGTGCAGACTGATACAGAGTAACCGCCTATGGTGCCTGGCACCATCTATGCCCCCGCGAAATCAGTGAACGGATTCGCGGGGGTAGTTTTTTATGGGGTCTGACGCCGCAGGACTGGAATACCGGCCTTGTTTGTGGTATGCTTGAATTAATGGAGGAAAATATGGCTGGACGACTTTTAACCCAGAGAGAAAAAGCGGATATTATGATGAAGGCTATTGACCTTGACGATGCAGGCAAGAAAGACGAGGCAATGGCTCTTTTCAAGACACTCCCCATGCCGCCTTTTTTAGCCAAGGTTATGAAGGAGAAGGTCGGGGGCAATTATTTGACAACGAGTAAATGGAATCTGGCGGAAGCGGAGGCGGCGTTTGGACAAGACTGGCTTAATCGATAAGATAAATACCAGCGTCATGTATATTCGGACTTTAGTCCGCTATCAAGGGCGAGAATGGCTGGACACCGAAGGCTTTGAAAGCGAGGGCAGGAAAAGTTATAGAAAAGGTCTTGCCTTTGGCATTGAGGCGTTTCGGGAAGCGCAAACACTCACCGCCGATGATTTGCATCTACTGTTTATAGCAGAGTATACGTTTCTTGTTCAGGAACTTGAATACTGTTCATCCGGCGATACAAAGGCTACAATGAGCCTGAAAAAAGCCATTCAAGAGTTTGACGAGGCTTTTCTCGCTTTTGAAGTTCTGCAAAATAGTGAAATTTATAAATCTGTTGAAAAGACTTATTCACACCGTACGGAATTCCGGTATAAAGGAATGCCCAAAGACGCGTTTCATGTTGCTTGCGCCGGACATATTGTCCGTATTGAAAATATTTTAAAGGCACCGGGAATTAATCTTGCTGAAAAGGGACTGTTGGAACAACGTCATTCAAATATGGTAACCGCACAGTCGGTATATTTGGAAAAACAAAAGAAAATATTGTTAAATAAATAATGCCCGTGCCATAGGTGTTCACTAAACAAAAACGGAACCGCTTTCGCGGTTCCGCCTTATCTCTCTAAAAAGTTTCCCCGCCAAAATCCGGCGGCTTCACCGGTTTTACCGGCCGCGCTGTTCTTGGCGCCTTCTGCGGGGTGATAGTTCCGTCCGTGTTGACCGCCGCTACTGCGTCGGCTACCGCGACTGCAACAGCGGAGGCTAACGCGGCCTCATCTATGGGCGCCGGTAACGCGTACACCGGCTCCTTAGGGTCCGGCAAACCGAAGAGCTTGATCCCCTCATCGGGGAAGTGTTTCTTCACCTTTGCTACCGCATTGGCAATGCCTCTGGCTTCATCAAGTTCGCACCAGAAAACCAGAGCGAAGTTTACTTCCGGCCAGATGGCGTCCCCCATGCGGGGGCCTGAGGTACCGACACCAAATACGTTGTCGTACCGGGTATAAAACTTGCCCACACCGGCGTCTTTGAATGCCTCAAAGAGGTCTTCTTCCACCGAGTGGTTTGCTACAATTTCAATCCGCATCATATCCCGGCCTCCTCAACAATCCGCGCTACGCCGGCAGCAGCGTTTTGCTGTTTCGCCTGTTTGCGGGTGATACCTTCGGCGATTCGCTGCCGGCGGGCTTCCGCTTTGGCTGCCCGCTCATCGGAACGTCTATTGAACACATAGTATATCGTGGGCATCAGAAACAGGGTCATCAGGGTACCGAAAGCGAGCCCTCCAAGAACGGTTTTGCCGATGGGGGCGGTCATTTCAGAGCCCTCGCCGGGGAAGAAAGCCATGGGGAGGAGTCCCAGAATGGTGGTAAGGGTGGTCATCAGAATGGGGCGCAGCCGGTTACCGGAGGCTTCCACGCAGGCATCGTGCAGGTTGTAGCCCCGCTTGCGGAGCATGTTGA
>BNVD01000132.1 GCA_025997835.1 Spirochaetia bacterium | reverse complement strand
TTGATTGTAACATCACTCCAGAGAGATGAATAGGATTCAATGCCCCCAACCGCCTCTTCCCAGAGGGTTTGGAGGGCGTAATCCCGGTCACGGACGGCGAGGCGGCCCCGGCTTTCCATCCGGGATATCTGGGTCTGGTCCCGGGAAAAGGCGATTCGCTGGTTATCCAGGCTGCCGAAGTAGTACGTTTCCCGGTCGGCGCGGAGGTTGAAGGATGCCGGGGCCGCCCCCGCACCGAGGGCGGGGGCGGACCGGCCCGGGCCTGGCAGAAAGCGTACCGTACCATAGCCCCGGGCGGCGGAATTGACGAAGAGGCCGACTGGATTGGCGTTATGGCAACCCGGCTCAACGCCCAACTGGTCAAGGCGGTGATGGGTGATTACTGCAAAGCAGATGTGGTAACCGATCCTTCCCAAGTGGGGCCCCTGGTGGGGCGGGTACTGGTGGCGGCCGGCTGGAAGCCGGGCTTCTCCTCTGATTACGACGCGGTGCTGCTGGCGGAACGGTTCCAGGCGGACAAGGTGATAAACCTTTCCAACATCGCCCAGGTCTATACCGATGATCCCCGGAAAAACCCGGAGGCCAGGCCCATAGACCGTATTTCCTGGGCGGATTTCCGCTCCCTCGTGGGGGACGAATGGACCCCCGGCAAGAATGTACCCTTTGACCCGGTGGCAAGCCGCCACGCGGCGAAGATCGGCCTCACGGTGGTCTGCGCGGCGGGGAAAGACCTGGAAAACCTGAAAAAACTGCTTCGGGGAGAGGATTTTTTTGGGACGGTTATCGGAGCAGACTAAAAAAACACCCCCTCGTATTTGAGGGGGTCAAACGGTCCGGCAGACTAAAGGTCAGGCTTTACCGGAGAACCCGCCCCGCTAATCTTTGCTGAAGGGTACGACCCACCTGATTCCCGCATAAAAGAGGAGATTGTCCGTAGAGAAATCGGAAAAAAACTTCGGGACTCCACGGGCATCCATGAGCGTTATGGCGCCCACGCCGAACTTGACATGCTTATGGGTGAACCAGATTGAAACATCCGGCACAATAAAGTCCTCGACAAAAAACATGGGCATATACACGGCATGAATCATATAACTATACCCTCCAACGGTGGCGTTTATGGTGAATTTCCCGAGTTCAAGCTCTGCGTATACCACGGGCCAAAATACCCCGGCGATAATCAGACTATAGCCCTGGAAACCCGCGCCCAGATGCACCGGACCGAAATCCACATGACCGTACAAGCCCAGGGTCAGCAGGGGCAGCGCCATTCCCTTGGGCCCCTCATAAGAAGAAGAACTATAAGTTTCCGTATAAGTCTCCGTATCAGATGACGAATCATAATCATAACCATACTCGGTCTGAGACATAAGCGTGTCATACGCGGTGAAACCGGAGAAGGGAATATACAGCCCATCCACACCAACTTCAAACTTAAAGCCCCCGCCGATCTCGGCGAACAGGGGAGCGGCCGATCCGGCCAGTAGTATCACGAGTAACAGTATCTGGCGGACAAATCGGTGATTCATGGCATACCTCCAACTTTTACTATGCGTCATCTACTGATATAGTATACTCAATCCTCGCCATATTATCCACCATATTGCGGAATTTTTATCAGTTTTTTATGGTCTTGACGGCGGTTAAATTTGAATTTGCTGAAGCCGCTCCCGCAGCAAGCCAACCGCTTTCTCCACCATCTTCGCCAGGGGCAGAGCCTCCAACCCCACCAGGTGGAAGTGGTCGTGCTGGAGTGGCAAGAGGATACGTTCCCCAGAGGCGGCCATAACGGCATCCACCATGGCGGGAGTGATTTCCCCCATCATGCTGTTGGGGAGGACGATACCGATGGGTCCAAGGATGAAGTCCGCCTGGGGCGCGGTATGGCGGATGGCATTTTCCCCGGTGGCTCCCCGGTGGGCGCCTGCCTTGACCATGCGCTCGGTGGCGACCGCGTTGGTGCCCAGGGCGAGGATCTCCGTATCACCTTCCCCCGGCAGTTGTTCCCGCAGTTTTCCGATAAGCTGGACGCCGATACCGCCGCCCATGCCGTCAATAATCACGATGGTCCTTTTCATCCGTATATCCGTCCTGTGTTCATTCGTGTCGATTGGGATATACTATACCGCAGGGAGTGTGGAAGTGAAAGATGGAGACGAAACCATGCGGAAAGTTACGGAGCAGGTGTACTATAAGCAGGGCCAAGGATTTTCACGACCCCTTTAGGGGGATTACCTACCGTAACCGGGAAGAGATGGAGGAAGTGGTGGGGACTGCGGAGAACAACTTTTTTATACACTTAAGCCGGGAGAATCTCCTCATGTTTGAGGCGGCGGTTGCGGCCTTGACGGAAAGAATAGTATAATATCCCCATGTTTATCCCTCTTATCAAAGAACTTTTAGCCTTGCCACCGGATTCGCGGGACGTAACGGTCCGGGGTTGGGTACGGACGAAACGGGAACTCAAGAGCCTCACCTTTGTGGAGCTGAACGACGGTTCCTGCATGGCCAATATCCAGTGTACCTTTGACGGCGTCATCTCCGGCGCCGAAGCGGTTTTGGCAGCCCTGTCTACCGGGGCGTCGGTGGAAATCCGGGGAAAGCTGGTCCCCTCCCCGGCGGCAGGTCAGGCGGTGGAAGTGGCGGCGCGGGAAATCACCCTGATAGGCGATGCCCCGGCGGAGTCCACTGCGGAGATACCGGCGTATCCGGGGATACCTGCGTATCCGGGGATACCTGCGTATCCGGGGATACCTGCGTATCCGGGGATACCTGCGTATCCGGGGATACCTGCGTATCCCTTGCAAAAAAAACGGCATTCCCTGGAATTCCTGCGGGAGATTGCGCATCTACGGGCGCGGACCAATACCTTTGGGGCGGTGGCGCGGGTGCGGAGCCGTATGGCCTTTGCGGTCCACGAATTTTTTCAAGGCAGGGGGTTTCAGTACGTGCATACCCCGATTATCACCGCCAGCGACGCCGAAGGTGCGGGGGCCATGTTTCAGGTGACCACGCTGGATTTGGCGGGGCTCGCGCAGGCGGGGAAAACGCAAGGGACTCCGGTCCCAGATTACAGTAAGGACTTCTTCGGCAAGAAGACCTCCCTCACCGTGTCGGGGCAGCTTGAGGCGGAAACCTACGCCACGGCCCTCTCCCGTGTCTACACCTTCGGCCCCACCTTTAGGGCGGAGAATTCCAACACCACCCGGCATCTGGCGGAGTTCTGGATGATCGAGCCCGAAATCGCCTTTGCCCACCTTGAGGACAACATGGCCCTGGCGGAGGACTTCCTCAAGTTCGTCTTTAGCACGGCGCTTGCGGACTGCGCGGAGGACTTGGCCTTTTTTGACGCCCACATCGAAAAGGGCATCATTGCCGCCTTACAGGCGGTGGCGGATTCACGCTTTACCCATATAACCTACACCGACGCAATCAGGGAACTGGAAAAGGCCGCCGGACTTCCCTTTGAGTTCAAGCCCTACTGGGGCTGCGACCTTCAGAGTGAGCATGAAAAGTACCTTACCGAAAAGGTGGCCGCAGGTCCTGTGATCGTCACCGACTATCCAAAGGAAATCAAAGCCTTTTATATGAAGCAAAATGATGACGGAAAGACCGTCCGGGCCATGGATGTGCTGGTTCCCCGGCTGGGGGAGATCATCGGCGGTTCCGAACGGGAGGATACGCTGGAAAAGCTTACGGGACGGATGACAGAATTGGGGATGAACCCTGAAGACTACGGTTGGTATCTGGACCTCCGCCGCTACGGCACGGTCCCCCACGCGGGGTTCGGCCTGGGGTTTGAACGGCTTATCCAGTACATTACCGGCATGGCGAATATCCGTGACGTGATCCCCTACCCCCGTGCGGCCGGTCAGGCGGAATTTTAACCCACCCAAGGAGTGAAGCAGCCATGATGCATTACAAGACGTACGCCGGGAAACCTTCCGTCCGTTGGGTCCCGTTCCTTACCCTGTTGGCCGTTTTGGGCGCCGCGGGATTCGCCCCCGCCCAGGAAACGCCTCCGGGCACGGCGGTGGCTCCCCCCGAATTAGACTCCCGGGCGGCGGTGCTGCTGGACGCGGCTACCGGGGCGGTGCTGTTCAACAAAAACGGTGATGATGAAATCTCCCCGGCATCGCTGACCAAGCTGATGACCATCCACCTTGCGTTACAGGAAGCTGCCGCCGGGAACGCCGCTTTGGACGAGGCGGTTCCCCTCCCCCGTGAAAGCTGGGCCATCAATCAGCCTCCACGGTCCAGTTTGATGTTTCTCGCAGCGGGTCAGCGGGTAACCTTACGGGAACTGCTTTTGGGGCTGGCCATTCCATCGGGGAACGATGCCGCCGTAGCGGTGGCCCTGCGCTTTGCTCCCTCAACAGAGGAATTCGCCGCGCTCATGACGGCGGAAGCCCGCCGCATGGGGTTTGTAAAAACATCCTTCGTGGAGCCGTCGGGGATTTCGGAACTCAATATGACCACCGCTATGGAGTTTGCCCGGTTCTGCCGGGAATATGTCCGGCTCCACCCGGAAACCCTGACGGAATTGCTCTCGGTACGGGAATTCGCCTACCCAAAGAGTGAAAATGTGGCGGAGCGGTACCGGGACAAGCCCGGCACCATCGTGCAAACTAATCACAATACCCTCCTTGGAACACTTGAAGGGGTGGACGGGCTCAAGACGGGCTACATCGACGAGGCGGGGTACAACATTGCCCTGACGGCGGAACGGGGGGAGACCCGGCTCATCGCGGTGATTCTGGGGGCCCCGGCGGGATACGGGGGGATACGGATCCGGGACGCGGACGGAACGAAGCTCCTTACCTGGGGCTTCGAGCAGTTCAAGACCCTGCGGCCCATAGTGGCCGACGAGCCTGAACCGCAACGGGTCTGGAAGGGTAAGACCGATTCGGTCGCCCTTACCTGGGGTGAACCATTGGTCTTCACCACCTACATCGACCGGGGGGAAGGTCTCCGTTGGGAATATGAATATATCGATCCCCTCGTCGCCCCGCTACCGGTGAACTCTACCGTAGGGGCATTGGTGCTGTACGACAACCAGGGTGAACTGCGGCGCATCCCCCTGGTTACCGCAGGCAATGTTGAACAGGGAGGCTTTTTCAAGCGGTTCCGAGATTCAATACGTCTCTTTTTCCGGTGGATATTCCGGGTAAGAATGTAGTCACGCTTTACCATACAGTGCCATTCTTTCCAATTTATTACCTAATTCCTTATACCACAAAGACTTACAGAATATCAACTTATTCTTGTTTGTCCAGTCTATTCACATTTATTGCCATATTTTGCTATAGTTTTTGTTACCGTATTGTAAGCGAAAAGGGGTCCCTATGGGTGTACGCATTTGGGTCAATAAAAATAAGGTATATCTTGATATTTACGAAAACGGCCGCCGTCACCGGGAGAGGCTGTCCCCACTTGAACTCTGCGGCGACAAACAGACCGACAAGGAAACCATGCGGCTGGCCGGTATCATTAAGGCCAAACGTGAACAGCAACTTTTTTCAGGGGAGTATGATATACCAAACCCCAGTTTGGGCAGGATTACCTTTGAAAACTATGTCCAGTCTCTAGCCGATAAAGCTGATAACCCCCAGTCTATTCAACAGGCATTATTACATCTCAAGAGATTTTCGCGGGGTAATATTCAGATTAACGGCATTGACAGTAAATGGGTAGAGGATTTTCAAACCTACCTTTTGAGTGACTGCGGACTTAAACAGGGGTCGGCGGCGGCCTATGGACGGATCATCCGTATGGCGCTTAATCGCGCCGTTCGTGACCAGCTTATCCCTCGTAACCCGGCGGCTGGTGTTAAATCACTAAAAGAGCCGGAATCAAACCGGGTTTATCTTGACGCAGATGAAGTACAACGCCTTGCCGATACACCGCTTGGGGGTGTGCTAGGGGCTGATATACGCCGGGCGTTTCTATTTTCATGTTTTGTTGGATTGAGAATATCTGACCTAAAGGGTCTCCGATGGGGAGACATTGATCATGGGCAGATCGTAAAAAAGCAAAAAAAGACCAGTACCCCGGTATATGTTCCATTGGGAACTACTAAAGCGGATATACGAAAATGTTAAAAATACGGCTGAAATTCCCTTCCTTTACGAGCAAACCCTGGCAATCGTTACATCGGACTATCACACTACTGAACTCCAGTCACTCCGTTCCATCTCCTACTGCGTCTTTTCCTCTAACATTACCCCCCTCCACCATCTTACTATACCCAAC
>BNVD01000131.1 GCA_025997835.1 Spirochaetia bacterium | reverse complement strand
TTTCCGTATATTCCGATAATGACATGAGGAGTTTCCGGTCCGCGGGATTATTTTTAAAGGGGGCGTTTTAGCAATTATCATGCACCATACTAAATGTCTGCTTTTTGGACTCCTGCTCATCGTTGCCTGCATAGCCGGGGCATACGGACAGAATACCACCAAGGAACTGGAAATATCCCCCGACGACTACCAGCTCATGCCTGACGGTAAGGGGGGGTTCCATCTTTTTATCAGGAAAAAGCCCAAAATGGGCTCGGTGCTGATCACCTCCAGGGACATTGGCGGCATCCGTGACCGGGTGGACCGGTACATCTACCGTGCCTGGGACTGGAATCCCGAAAACGGCGACGAAGTATATACCCGTGACAACGAGATCACGAAAATGTTGGCCCCCTGGGTTCTGATTGATTCCACGCCGGAGCCCCACCGCACCTTTGGGGAAGCCTTTCATATCTATATTCCGCCTATTATTTACCTCTTTGATGCTCATGAAACCAGTCCCTGGAGTGCGGTGGAGATAACGGGTACGGTGATGGTAAATATCCGCGCCTTTTTCCGGCCCAACGCGAACCCCGGCTCGAGATTCTTGGACAATGAATTTTCCATTAATACGGACAGGTTTCTTCCGGATCCCTATATGGCGGCGCAGAGATCCCCTGATCCTGAGGTATACTATGCCCCGCCTCCGCCGGAGGCAGAACCTTCCTCCCCACCGCCCCCTACGGTAGAACGCGCCGCCGTTGCGGCGGGGGACTATCCTTCATATCCGGCTCCCGAAGAAGAAGGACCGGGTTATTCTGGGGAACCATATAGAGATTCGGGCTACGGCTACGCCGATGATTTCTCCGCCGGCAGGAGGGTTGGCGCCGTGTTCATGAACCCTCTGTTGGGGCTTGGCTCCTATACTATGGGAGACTGGCTTGGGGGTATGATCATAACCGAGGGCTACATACTCGCCGGGGCTCTTGCTGCCTGGGAAATCCTGGGGGTAGAATATGACTCCGCTCTTATGAATATCCCCGGCACGATCGGCCTGGGGGTTGCGGGGGCGACCTTCCTTTTCAGCATACTCAGGCCCGTCTTCTATCACAGACCTGGTTCGGCAAACCGCATGGCCGCGGTCTTGAAAGGTGCGCATATTGCGGTTATCCCCGACGCCGGGGGTATCAAAGCAGTGCGTCTTGGTTATACTATGAGTTTTTAGGAGGTAGTTATGATGATCAAACGATTCGCTCTGCGGGCATCTGCCGGTCTGGTCCTGCTGCTTTTCTCACTGTCAGGCTGCGATGTCCTTACCGATCTGTTCCACGGCGATAGTATGCCTAACGGGAAGCCCACGCAGGAAGAACCGGAGACGCCGGGAGAAACGGGGACGCCGGGAGAAACGGAAACACCGGGAGAAACGGAGACACCGGGCGAAACGGAAACACCGGGAGAAACGGAAACACCGGGAGAAACGGAGACATCGGGAGAAACGGAGTAAATCCCCTGATTTTTCCGGGTATTCCGCTATGCTGGAGAGAGACCATTGCTTTTGAGACCACAGGAGTATTCCTGTCGATATATTTTGTAAAGGAGATGTAATTATGAAAGCACGTAATTACGCAATTTTTGGCCTGTTGGTATTGTTGACAGGCGCCCTGATCGCGGCCTGCGCCCTGCTGGAGAAACCGGAGGCTGCCGACGAGCCCGACGTGTCTGCCCTGGCCGAGGACGGAACCCTTGTTAACGGCAGCGTCTATGTCGTTATTAATTATCCCGGAGCCCCCAGAACCGCCCGTACCCTGTACGCCGACGAAGCTGAGGAACTGGTTAATTATTACGAGGTTATCTTTAAAGACCGCGATCCGAATCCGGTGGCAGCAAGATACCATCACGGGTTCGCGAACAAGGGCGAAATCCTGAGCGTATTGGTTCCGGCGGGTAAATCCTATGATGTTTTACTTCTGGCGGGGGTCAAGTCGGGCCGGGTACTTTTGGCAAGCGCGTTCGCGAATACCGCCAACGGTTATGTCAGCGGCGCCGGCACAGGCTTTAAGGTTGAAGCCGGTAAGGCCAATCATGTTGCCCTGACCCTGGAAAAAATTGACAGTAACCCGGCAAAAGATTTTCTGCTGGACTTTACCGGGCTGTCTTATGTGCCGGCTTACCCCACGCGAATAAGCAATGCTACATCGCAATATGACGGCTTAGTCACTTTCCCGCTGCCAAAAGGTGATGATTTGGGACTTTGGGGGTACGGAAACTTCGAAGCAAAAGTTACGACTCGTGGTATCGCCCCGCTCGTTAATGCCCAAAATCCCGCAACCCCGGATTTGGACGGCAATACCTTTGCCCGTGCGGCACTGAATATTGACCGCTATGTAGGGCCGCACTTTGCCGATCCGGTACCGCCGGCTCTCGCTGCTACACCTACCCCCGGCAGTGACTATACCACACCGGATGGCGGAACGATAGAACTAACGTATTCCATTCCGGTTGGAGATTTACCGAGTGTGGTAACCTACGGGAAGCTGTATTTTGATCTCACCTATTACGCGTTTAGCGATTCAACCGATCCGGCGGCAGGTCAACCCTGGCACATCAGAAACGGGTACAAGAATACCGAACTGGATAAAGAACCGGCCAGCCACCTGGGCGGCGCCGTATTGCTCATCATTGGTACGCATACCGATCCCGATGACTTGCGGCGGCTCATTGAAGTGGAGATAGAGACCCCCTAAGCGGCGGGTAAGGAGCGGAGATCATGGCGCGTCGTACGGATCGTTATAGTATTTTTTCAACGGTGATACTCACCGCCGTGTTCTCCATCCTTTCCTGCAGTAATACGGGGATATTCTCCTCTATTGATACCGGCAAAGAGACGGTAAGCTCCCTGCTTCCCGTCCCGGTCCGCCGGGAATATCTGGCAAAGAAGACCGCTTTTAATAAAGCAACCGACCTTTCCGTGATGGCGGTGTATCCCGATGGAAGCATCAGGAATATCCCCATAGGCGAGACAACGGTCACCATTAAAGAAGATGACACCCTCTACCTTGCCGCCGATGTATATCCCTTTACCGAATCGGGCGAAAAAATCGTTACCGTCAGATACGGGGGGAAAACCGCCCAGTATGCCGTGATGGTCCTGTCCGAGACGGGGGGCGCCCCCGGCGAAGATGACGGGATATACATTGATATAACCTGGTAACCATGTCCCCCAAAAAAATCAGGCTGTTCGGCTTCCTCTTTATCGTTGCCGGTACCGCTCTGGGGTATGGGCAGATAGCAAGCGAAGCATTAAAACTGTCCCCGGAAGACTGTATCCTTGAGGCGGACACCGATGGGGGCTATCACCTTTTTATACGGAAAAAGCCCCGGATAGGCTCGGTGCTGCTCACCGCGTCTTCCGCCGCCAATGTTTGGGCGGACCGGTATGTTTACCGTGTGCTGGAAAAGAACCCCATAAACGGCAATGAAACGTACTATCTGGAGGAACTGGTTAAGGATAAACGGTCTCCCGGCTATCTTCTGGATTCCACCGCGGCGCCCCACGAGCGTCTTGGCTCGGCCTTTGAGATTTATATTCCCCCGGTTGTCTACCTGAACGACGAATCTGCCGCCGTGCCCTGGAAACCAATTACGATGGCGGGCGGTATGCCCGTCAATATCCGCGCCTTTAGTTTACCCAATGCCGATCCCGCCGCCGGGTACCGGGACAATTTTTATGCCGATGGCAAGATCATCCGTCTTGATACGCTGCCCCCTCCTCCCCCGGCATCGTCTAACGGCGCCGGTTCTGATAGCGCAGACGGCGGTGATGCCGATGGCGCTACGGAGGGCGGTGGTGCTGACAATGACGCGTCAGGAAAACCGGCAGACGAAAGCCCGCAGCGCCTGCCGTCAATCCTGCGCCTTTGGGGCGGCGCGGTACTCTTTCATCCGGGACCCCAAAGTTCCCTGGATAACGAGTTTGAGCCGGTGGGGGCCGTCACCTTTAGCCAGGGGCTGTCGAAGATCGTGTCGTTTAACCTGGGCTTTGAGCGGGACCCGGTGCTGGTAAACCGCTTTATCGCCAGGGTGGCGGCGGATTGGGGAAACTTCGGCGTCGAAGCGGGCCCCTATTTCGGCTTCCTTAACTCAGGCCCGGTGGTGACCACGCCGGGGCTGTCCCTTATCTTTAAGGGGAATCTGCGCGGCATCCTCTCTGGCTCCTTCCGGCTTGATACCTCACTGGGAAGGTCGCTGGAAAATTCAGGGGATTCTCGTCAGGATACCGTTGGCTTCAACCTTGAGGGGATTACCCGTTGGGTTACCCTTACCCTGGACATAAGCCACCGGGCCATAACCCGCAAAACCGATTTTGGGGATGACAGCGTCAGTAGCTGGACACGGTTCAACCTGTCTACAGTCCATGTCTTCCGCGTCCCCACGCTGGGAGTGTCGGTGGGGTATCAACGGTTAAGTCATACGCCCAACGGATACACCTACGACGCGGTGTATGCCGGCCCCATACTATCCTTTAAATTTACGCCCAACGTGGAACTTTTTTTGAACCTGGAAGCGCCGCTATACCCGCTGGAGTACGCCACCGTCCCCCTCGCTCCCGCCCTGCTCCAGGCGGACTTGGGACTTACCTGGAAGTTACGCTAAAGTCTCAGACTAAAGTCTCAGACTAAAGTCTGTCAGACTAAAGTCTGCGACAAATCACCAATGCGGCCCTCGGCGGCGGCTATTTGGTCTGAAAGGTCCCGGATGGCGCTTTCGCTGTTGGCGATACGTTGACGGTGTTCCTCGATGGCTTTGGTCATTTTGGCTATTTTTTCCCGTTCCTCGTCGATAGCCAGCGATGCTTTGAGCTTTTCGATCCGCGTTTCATTTTCCGCCGCCGCTTTCCGGAGCGTAAGCGCCCGTTCCAGAAGCAGCCGATCCTCTGCTGTCAGCACGGGGGCGAACTCCGCGGGGGAGGCTTCCGCCAGTTCGCCGTAACGGAGGTGCAGTGCTCCCAGTTCTTCTCGCGCGTGGGCGATGTGCCGCTGGAGGCCTTGAATCTTCTTGACCGGACCGCCGTCAACACTGAAGGATTCACTAATCCGCCGCCGTTCCTCCCGGAGCAGCGCCAGCTCTGTGGAGAGCGCCTCTTGCGCCTTGCGCGAATCATCAACGGCGCGCAGGGCATCCAGCACCGCTTCGCTGGAAACCGCAACGCCTGAGGCGGAAAGGACAAATTTTTCCCCCGCCGCTTGGTATATACGCTGTAAACTGCCTTGGGTCTTCCCCAAAAACGAACGAAGCACCATGCTTTGGGCATTTTTCCCTATCCAGGCAAACACATTGGGGTCTTCCTTCCCCCCAAGATCATCCAGGCGGCCTTCCAGCGATTTGATTTTGGGGATCAGCGCCTCAAGCTGCGCCTCGTAAGGCTGGGCAAAGGCGGAAAATTCACGGTCCTCCAGGACCAGTTCCCCAATCCGGGTATAGAGCCGCCCCAGACCCTTGGCCTGCTCGGCGCCGTCCTGTTCCTTTCCCCGTATATCCTCTTCCAGCGTTTTAAGCCGGGCCACATCCTCTTCGATGGCCGCTATATACCCCTCGGACTCACTAATATCCTTTAATAAACGCTGATACTCCGCCAACTCCGCGTCAGCAGAGGCCGCGTCATCATGCAGCGGGCCACGGGACAGCAGGGATTCCCCTAACTGCTCCAACAGTGCGTCAATAGAGGCTAAATTGTTTTTTTGCTGTTCTTCCAAATCCCGGATCGTTTTTTTTCGTTCATCCATGCTGTTTATCCATAATCCATACTATAGCGGCATATTTTTCTTGACAATACGCCCATAGCGTTACAGAATTATGTGATAGGAGTATCCCATGAGTTATACCAGTGAGCAAGTCAAGAATGTTACCATTGCCGGCCACGGCGGAACCGGAAAAACGACCCTGTTTGAGCGGCTTCTCTTTGCGGGAGGGGTGATTTCCAGGCCTGAAACTGTGGAATCCGGTAAAACCCTGGGGGATTCCACCCCGGAAGAAATCGAGCGGAAGATTTCCATCCACGCGGCGCTGGCCCACATTGAACGTAACGGCAGGAAGATCAACGTGTTTGATACCCCCGGCTCATCGGATTTTATCGGGGATGTAATTCTGACCTTCCGGGCCTCGGAGTTCGCCATACTGACGGTAGACGGCCACGCGGGGGTGCAGATTGAGACGGTCAAACTTTGGCGTAACCTTGAAGGGCGCAAGAAACCACGGGGCTTCTATATCACCAAAATGGACAATGAACGGGCGGATTTTGACAAGAGCCTGGCGGATATAAAAGA
>BNVD01000130.1 GCA_025997835.1 Spirochaetia bacterium | reverse complement strand
GGTTTTAACAACACCTGCTGTAGCGGAATCAACAGCTTTTTGTAAAGTTTCAAACGGTGCATCTTCCCTTCTGCCATTGTTTGAATCGCTACCGTTCGCGCTTACATAATACGACCGTTCTGCCGTCTGTGCAAAAAGAGGCGTGATACTTACAATTAACGCCAAAACCGAAATACATGTTACCTTTTTCATAAAGAACTCCCTTCTACATAATCAACAATCATACGATTGTTGTTTTAAATAAGAGGGATGCCCCCTCATTATTTCAAAGTAAACTAATACAGTTGCTTTTCCTTAATGGAAAAGGCCTTTAATATCTTCCTCATGGTCAATCAATACATTACTTGTCCGCGTGTTAATGCAAACTCCTTGCCTGGTCTGTCCCGCACGGTGAACGCAAAGACACCCGGCGCCATAGGCGTATACCATGAGGCGGAAGTAGGTACCAACGGGCCGTTTTTGCCTAAAAATGAGGAAATTGGACAAACTTTCAGTTTGCCGCCATAAAAAAGCGGGAATTTATCTGTTAGGTACGAGACACGATGTGTTTTTCTGTGTATAATATGAGCCGTGAGCCGTGAGCCGTGAGCCGTGAGCCGTGAGCCGTGAGCCGTGAGCCGTGAGCCGTGAGCGCGCAAAGGTTGCGCCTTTGCGTTGGAGTTTGCGAAGCCAAACTCCATTGGTGTGTCAACATGGCTGCCGTTATCTGCAACATGGGAATGTTCTACTACAAATCGAAATATTGTGCAATAGGGCGCATTGCGGAAATGGGATGTAAGTTAGGGTATAACTCTTGTATTCAACCCACGGCGCTGGCTGGAGTCCGGCGAAGGGGACATGTTTGACAACAAGTCCGACGAAAAGCTGGAACAGAGGCCGAAAAAGGCGCCTGGTGCTACGTTACATGCTCTCCTCCTGATGTTCGTCTCCATAAGTGCTTGCAGAAACCTCAAATCGATAGTACATTTATCAAAAGGGGAGTTGTATGGCTGAGCAGAACCAATTAGTCACGTTTCAACTGGGTGACGAATTGTATGGAATCAACATAATGGACGTCAAGGAGATTGTCCGGGTTCAGTCCGTTCGTGCGATCCCCAACGCTCCTGCCTATGTGGAGGGGATTTTTAACCTGCGGAGTGAGATTATCCCGATTATCAATCTGCATAAGCGCTTCCATTTGAAGAAGGTTCTGAATTCCGGGGAGGATGAGCTGCTTTCCGGGTTTATCATCATCGATGTCGATGGGATGAAGCTGGGGGTTATTATTGACCGGGTTTCACGGGTGGTGACCATCGAGAAAGAAGCGGTCCAGCCGCCGCCCCAGATGTTGACCGGGATTGGGGCGGAGTATATCCAGGGGGTGGTGCGCCAGGACCAGGGGTACCTCATCATTCTGGCTATACGGGACCTCTTTAATCCCAAAGAATTGCAAAAGATCGCCGAATTGCGGCGCTAAGATCGGCTTAAGATCGTTGATCTGATACGTTAAATCGAATATAAACCGGGACGGTACCTACATGAATATTGAAGTCTATTCTCCGACCATCCGACGGAAGGAGATGGATGCGGTTCTTACCGCCATGGTGGAAGACAAGATAGGCCCTGGGGAACAGGCGCATTTACTGATTCAGATTGCCAAAGAGCATCTTCAATATGATTATTGCCTGGCGCTGCGGAGTCCGGCCATCGCGCTGTATCAGGCCCTTACATCGCTGAACCTGGAGGATGGCCAGGGCGTGGTGATTTCCGCCCTGTCGCCCCGGTATTACGGCCAGGTGTTGAGCGAACTGCGGCTCAAGCCCATCTATTCTGATGTGGCCGCCGGTTCTGCGGGTATCGGTACGGAAACCATAAGCGCGGCCATTGCCCGGAAGGATGAGGGGGTGACGCCCCGGTGTATCGTGGTGAACCATACCCTGGGTTTTGTCCCGGATATGCCCGCTATCGTCCAACTGGGGCTCCCGGTAATCGAGGATTGTTCCCAGAGCTACGGGACCATGCTGGGGGAGGCCCGCGCCGGGTCCTTTGGGGTGTTCACGATTTTGGGGCTTGAGGAGCGGGATATGCTCACCGCGGGGGGCGGGGCGCTGCTCTACGCGGTGAACCGGCGGGACGCTTCGGTGCTGCGGGGGCTGTCGCCGTTACCGGAGTACCGTTTGCCGGACTTGAACGCAGCTATGGCGGTGGTGCAATTCAAGGAAGCGGCGCGGAATCTGGAGAAACGCCGGGAAATTGCCCAGGCGTATATGCAGTCGGCGCTGCGGACCCGGCATAAACAGTTTGTGCGGCAGGAATATTCAGGGCCGGCGGCGGAGCAGGGCGGTTCAGAACAGGCGGGATTGGAATCGATAGAATACAACAATTACGCCTTTCCCCTTATTCTGGAGACCGGGATGAAGGATGTTATGGCGTATGCCAAAAAGAAGGACATCGCGGTGGAAAGCGCTTTTGAGGACAGTCTGGCCGGTTCCGGCGCGGCGTCGCCTGAGCTTTGCCCCGAGGCGTATTCACTTTCCTTACGGACGGCGCTGTTTCCCCTCTACCCGCGCTTGAGTTCCGCCGAAACGGGGAAAGTGGCTAAACTCATCATGACGTTACCGTAAACTTGGGGATGACGGAAATGGCCGAAATCAAACGGGCGCTGTTGTTTGTCAATTCTCATAAAGCGGAGGCTTCGGTTTTGGCCGTCGAGGTGTCCGGGGAGCTTGCCCGTTTGGGGATTGTGGCAGTTTCCTGGCCTGCGGCTAACGCTACCTGGGGCAAACCGATGTTTTCCGAAGGACTTCCCCCGGCTATCGAAGCCGAAAAGGGCTTTGGTTTGGCCTTTAGTCTGGGCGGGGACGGGACGGTGCTCTACGCCGCCAGAACCATCGCCCCCTACGGGGTTCCTGTTTTTCCCATCAACATCGGTACCTTGGGCTTTATCGCGGTGGTGCATCCTGATGAATGGCGTTCGGTGTTTGAAGCGTGGCGGCACGGCGCGGTGGGAATTTCCCGGCGGCTTATGCTGGAAGTTACGGTGGAACGGCAGGGTAAAATCATTGCCCGCGCGTCCTGTATGAACGACGCGGTCATTTCCGCATCGGGGATCGCCAAGATTATACGGTTACAGGTTGCTTCGGACACTTCGTGTCCGTTAGACACTTCGTGTCCGTTAGACACTTCGTGTCCGTCAGACACTCGGTGTCCGAAGGATATATCGCGTCTATCAGACACTGCGCGGTCATTAGAAGACACCTGTCCGTCAGACGTTGGCCGGCGCTATATGCGGCTGGGGAACTACCGTTCCGACGGGCTCATCGTTGCCACTCCCACGGGGTCCACCGCCTATTCGGTGGCGGCGGGGGGGCCTATTCTGGACCCGGAGATTGAGGCGCTTATCATCAACCCTATCTGTCCCTTTACCCTGTCGAACCGGCCCATCGTGGTGCCCGCCAATGAGACGGTGATTGTGGAGGTCGAGAAAGAGCAGCGGAGCGATGTGCTTTTAACGGTGGACGGGCAGGTTACCGAGCCGTTGGAACCGGAAGACAAGGTGTTTATCCGCAAGGCGGACTATGACGCGCAGCTTATTGCGTCCGGGCGGGAGGGGTTCTACAAGGCCCTGCAAACCAAACTCAACTGGTCGGGAGGCAGCCCCCATGCTTGAGGAACTCACGGTCCGCAATTACGCCCTTATCGATAACCTTTCCCTGTCCTTTCAGAGCGGCTTGAGCATACTCACCGGGGAGACCGGGGCGGGGAAGTCCATCATTGTGGGGGCTTTGAGTTTTTTGCTGGGCGCAAAGGCGGATGCCGAGGTGATACGCACCGGGGCGGAGGAGGCCAGCGTTTCGGCGGTGGTGTCCGTGCGGCCGGATAACCGGGAGGCGGCGGAGTGGCTCGCCGGACGGGACATCGAAATTGAGGACGGGCAGCTTATCATCCGGCGGAACATCAAGGCGTCAGGCCGGGGCGCCATCTATATCCAGAATGTACCGGTAACCCGGAACGACCTTGAAGAGTTTATGGCCTTTCTCTTTGACCTCCACGGCCAGCACGCCCATGAATCCCTGATGAAGAAAGAAAGCCACCGCCATTACCTTGACCGCTTCGCCGGACTTGAGGGTGAGGCGATAGAATTTAACCGGGTGTTTACCACCTTAACGGACCGCAAAAAGACCTTTGAAGCATCGGTGAGTTCCGAACGGGATCGGGCCCTGCGGCTTGAGGTGTTGAATTACGCGGTGGAGGAGATCGGCAAGGCTGCGGTGAAAAGCGGGGAAAGCCGGGAACTGGAGGCGGAGGCCTCCCGGCTTGGGGACTTTGAGAAGCTCGCGGGCTTCGTGAACGCTTCCGCCGCGGCGCTCTTTGACGATGAAGCCTCCGTGTTGAGCCTTGCCCGGCGGGCCCGCAACGCCCTGGACAATGCCGCCGGGATTGACGGCGGGCTTGCGGCGATACAGAAGCGCTTTGAGGACCTCTACTACGAGGCGGAGGACCTTTCCGAAGAATTCCGCTCCTACCGGGACGCGCTTCGCTCGGATCCGGCCCGGCTTGAGGAAGTGGAGGACCGGCTGACCCTGCTCTACCGGCTAAAAAAGAAGTACGGCGCCGATGAGGACGCGATTCTGGCCTACAAGGAACAGGCGGAGGCGGAAATTGAGGCCCTGACCGGGGCGGAGGAAAACCGGGACAAGCTCAAGGAGGAGATTGCCCTGTTGGAGAAGGACATCGCGTCCCGTGCGGCCGCTCTCCGGGCGAAGCGGACGGCGGGGGCGGAGAAGCTCGGGGAGCGGATTACCGGGATTATCGCCAGTTTGGGGATGCCCAACGCCCGGTTTTCCGTATCGGTTAAGGGGAAAGGGACCGGGCAGGGATTGGTTATCGGGCCTTGGGGTGCGGATGATGTGGAATTCCTCATTTCCGCCAACGCCGGGGAACCCCTCAAGGATCTGGCCCGTATCGCCTCAGGTGGGGAGCTATCCCGTGTGATGCTGGCAATAAAGACCGTGTTGTCCGGCGCCGATACCGACGGCGCCTCCGATTCCCACGAGACCCTTATCTTTGACGAGATTGATACGGGGATTGGGGGGGAAGTAGCCCTTGCGGTGGGGGAGTACCTGGCAAAAATCGGCGGGATGAAGCAAATTTTCTGCGTTACCCACCTTGCCAGTATCGCCGTTAGGGCGGATAATCATCTTAAAGTGGAAAAGCACAGCGACGGCGGACGGACGGTAACCACAATCCTGGAACTGCGGGATAAGGCGCAGCAGGAAGAGATTGCCCGGATGCTGGCAGGCGACTCCGGGGGGAGCGCCGCCCTGGCCCATGCGGATGCGCTTTTGGCCAAATACAAGCGGGGTGCGGGATGATAAAAGTTACCGATCAGGTGCGCCGTCAGTGTGATGAGGCGCTTAAAATCTATCAGGTCAGGACGGGCGAGTTTCTGAAGCGGGAAGCGGCTACTCTGGCCCTCATTGCCAAAAATGAGGAGGACACGGTTCCCCAGCGGCTGGCCCTGGTGGAGGATATGCTCAACCTTGCTTCGTATTTTATTGTGATGAGTAAAATTTCCCAGATCCTGTTACAGATGAGGAATGAAGACGCCCTGAACGACGGGAGAAAAGCCCTCACTAAAAGTTTAATGTATATCGAATCCCTCGTGAGTAATTTTGTGGACGCCCCGTTTGCGGACTACGAGAAGAAAGTCTCCGCCCTGGCTTTTATGGGCGAGGAGAAGCGGTATCTTTTGGTACGCAAGATGGGGCTGGCAATTCAGCTGCTGGAAGATGCCTACGGCGATAATACGAAATGGAGATGGTCCTTTGTTGAACTGGACGGCCGGTATGCGGCGGCGGCAAAGAACATTCTGGACATGAAGGCTATGGCGGCCAATATGGATCCGCGTTCCCCGGACTATAAGGCAACCTTTTTCCATGTGCGGCTGATCAAGAAACTTTTGATGCAGAGCGCCGACCGGTACCGGGAGAAGTACGAACTTTCCTCCCACCAGGGCGACGATATGAACAAGGGGATTCAGTTTTTGGATGCCCTGCGGCGGCTCCATATGTTACTTGACGAACGGGACCAGGCAAAGGTCCCCAGAGAAACCAGATCGATGGCCCGGCGCATGATCTGGGGATGAGGACCTGAGCGGCGTCCACCGCCAAAAGGCACACAAAACCCCCCAGATAAGACCCGCGGTATTTGGCAATATAGGGTAGTACGGTCTTATAGACTTTAAGTGAAGCGTTTTCCATGAGACTACTTTTTTTGAAGCTCTTCTTTTCGCTTAAGGCTATCCTGCTTCATTTTATTGGACCAGACATCCGCC